>DASSQM010000365.1:0-16823 GCA_035702465.1 Anaeromyxobacter sp.
GATGCCGGCCCGCAGCGCCGGTGCGGCGAACGGCGCAGGGTCGTACGCGCGGCCGCACAGGACGACGTCGGCGCCCTCCGCGAGCGCGGCGAGCATGGGCTCCGGGCCCATCTGCGCCACGATGTGCGCGCTCGCGGCGACGTCGCGCTCGGCGAGCGGGGGCGCGCACGGCATGGGGCGAACGCGCCCGGCGCGCAGCGCGCCGAGCACGCGCTCCTTCGGGATGTCCGCCGGGATGACCGCCATGCGGAACGAGAGGCGGCGCTCGCGCGCGATCTCCTCGACGATGGCCTCGGTCCACGCGAGGTGCGGCGCGGCGCCCGCGCCGCCCGCGCTCCCGATGAGCAGCGGCACCCGGAGCGAGAGCGCCGCCTGGAGCATGAGCTCGAGGTCGCGCTTCACCGCCCTGCGGCTCGTGAAGGACTTCCCGGCGCCCAGGTAGAACGGGCCCGGGTCGGTCGAGCCCGCGTCCACGGCGATGGCGTGCGGCCGCCGCGCGACCCCGCGCTCGAAGGACGCCTCGGGGAAGCCGTAGCCCAGGATCGCCGTGGGCGAGAGGACGCGGAACTCGGCGCTCATGAGGCGCTCGTCAGATGACGCGCCCGCCGTCCACCGGCATGCACACGCCGGTGATGAACTCCGAGTCGTCGGAGACGTAGTAGATCGCCGCCTTGGCGATGTCCTCCGGCTCGGCCAGGCGGCCCATGGGGATGGTGGAGACGAAGCGGGCGCGGTTCTCCGGCGTGTCCTTCGTGCCCATGAACTGCTCGAGCATCCCGGTCACGCCCATGACCGGGCAGAGCGCGTTCACGCGGATCTTCGAGGGCGCGAGCTCGACCGCGAGCGTCTTCGTGAGCGTGATGGCGGCGCCCTTCGAGCCGTTGTACCAGGAGAGCCCCGGCCGCGGGCGGATGCCGGCCACCGAGGCGATGTTGAGGAACGCGCCGCCGCCGCGCTGGCGGAAGACCGGCACCGCCGCCTGGGCCGACCAGTAGATCGACTTCACGTTGACCGCGAAGACGCGGTCGAACGTCGCCTCGTCGACCTCGAGGCACGGCATGTTCTTGTGGGTGAACCCCGCGTTGTTCACGACGGCGTCGAGGTCGCCGAAGGCGCTGACCGCCTTGTCCACCATGGCCTTCACCTGAGGCCCGCTCGACACGTCGACCGTGAAGGGCAGCGCGCTCGGCCCGATCTCCGCCGCCACCTTCTGCGCGGCCGGGCCGTTCAGGTCCGCGACGAGCACCTTCGCGCCCTCCTTGCAGAAGAGCCGGCTCATCGCCGCGCCGAAGCCGGAGCCGCCGCCCGTCACGATGATCTTCTTGTTCGAGAGACGCATGGACCCCTTCCTTTCCGTTCCGTGGATCAGCCGTGGTTGATGACGATGGTCTTCACCACCGAGAACTCGCGCATGGCCTCGAGCCCCTTCTCGCGCCCGTGGCCGCTCCTCTTCACGCCGCCGAACGGCAGCTCGATCCCGCCGCCCGCGCCGTAGCCGTTCACGAACACCTGGCCGCAGCGCATGGCGTTCGCGACGCGGAGCTGGCGCGCGCCGTCCCGCGTCCAGATGCCGGCCGCGAGCCCGAACGCCGTCCCGTTCGCGATGCGGATCGCGTCGGCCTCGTCCTCGAACGGGATCGCGGAGAGCACCGGGCCGAACACCTCCTCGCAGGCGAGCTTGTGCGTCGGCGGCACCGGGCCGAACAGCATCGGCGCCGCGTAGTAGCCGCCGGGCGGGAGGTTCGGCGCGAGCTTCGCCTCGGCGAGCACCGGGATGCCCTCCTTGCGCGCGGCGTTCACGAAGCCCTGCACGCGGTCGCGCTGCGCTGCGCTGATGAGCGGTCCGCAGTCGAGGTCCATGTCGTGCGTGCCGACGCGGAGCTGGGAGAACCGCTCCGCGAGGGCCTTCATGAACCGGTCGTAGACGGAGCGCTGCACGAGCACGCGGCTCCCGGCCGAGCACGTCTGCCCGGCGTTCTGCACGATGGCGTTCGTGACCACCGGCAGCGCGGCGTCGAACGGCGCGTCCTCGAACAGGATCTGCGGCGACTTCCCGCCGAGCTCGAGCACGCACGGCCGGTGGTGCTCCGCCGCCGCCTTCTGGACGACCGTGCCGATCTCGGGCGAGCCCGTGAAGGCGATGAAGTCGATCCCGGGGTGGTTCGCGAGCGCCGCGCCCGCCTCCTCGCCGTAGCCGGTGACGACGTTCACGGCGCCCGCCGGGAAGCCGACCTCGTGGAGGAGCTCCGTGATGCGGAGGGTGGTGAGGCAGGCCTCCTCCGCCGGCTTCAGCACGCAGGCGTTGCCGCAGGCGAGGGACGGCGCGAGCGTGCGCCCGAACATCTGCGCCGGGTAGTTCCACGGGATGATGTGGCCCGTGACGCCGCGCGGGTCGTGCTTCACCAGCACCGTGTAGCCGGCGAGGAACGGGATCACCTCGCCGTGCACCTTGTCCGCCGCCGCGCCGTAGAACTCGAAGTAGCGCGCCGCCGCCACCATGTCCGCGCGCGCCTGCTTCATGGGCTTGCCCGTGTCCCGCGCCTCGAGCTGGGCGAGCTCCTCGGCGTGCTGCGCGATCTTCTCGCCCACCTTCATCATGAGGCGGCCGCGCTCGACCGCGGTCTTCCTCCCCCACTCGCCCTCGAACGCGCGCCGCGCGGCCTTCACGGCGGCGTCCACGTCCGTGGCGTTGCCGCGGGCGATGCGCGCGAACTCCTTGCCGTCGCTCGGCGCGTGGACGGGGATCGTCTCCCCCGACGCCGGCTTCCTCCAGCTCCCGTCGATGTAGACCTGCTCGCTCATGCCGTTCGTCTCCGCGTCGGGGTCTCAGCTCAGGTACACGCGCTGCAGCGTCTCCTCGCTCGCGCCGGAGGGCGGCGTGTGCATCACGATGCGGCCGCGCGCGAGCACGTAGACGTCGGTGGCGAGCTTGAGGAGCCGCGGCACCGTCTGCTCCGCCACCACGACGGTCATCCCGAGCGTCTCGTGCATCCGCTCGACGACGTCGAACACCGTCTGCACCATCGTCGGCGAGAGCCCCAGGCTCGGCTCGTCGAGGAGGAGGAGCTTGGGACCCGCCATGAGCGCCATCCCGATGACGAGCATCTGGAGCTGGCCGCCCGAGAGGAAGCCCGCGGGCCGCCCGCGCATCTCGCGCAGCACCGGGAAGTACTCGAAGACCATCTCGAGCCGCTCGCCGGCGCCCTTCCTCTTCACGAGGCCCGCGGCGCGCAGGTTCTCCTCGACGGAGAGGGTCCGGAAGCACTGCCGCCCCTCCTGCACGAGCGCGATCCCGCGCCGCGCGATGGCGGCCGGGTGCGCTCCGACGAGGGACCTCCCCTCGAACCGGAGGTCGCCGGAGGCGATCTCGCCCTGCTCGAAGGGGAGCATCCCCGCGATGGCCTTGAGGAGCGTGCTCTTGCCGGCGCCGTTCGGGCCGAGCAGCGCGACGAGGCCGCCCTGCGCGACCTCGAAGTCGATCTTCTCGACGGCGTGGATGACGCCGTCGTAGCACAGGGTGACCTCGCGCGCTGCCAGCATGCCGGCTCCGGGTCCCGCCACGTCTACTGTGCGTTCACCCAGTCGCCGAGGGCCACGTACTTGCCGCCCTTCACCTCGGACATGCGCGCCTGCGTCGGCCCCTGGTGGTTCGCGAACGTGACCGGCGGCGTGATGCCGCCGACGTCGAGCCCCTTCACGTTCTCGAGCTCGTCGCGCACCGACTTGCGGAACGCCTTGATGTCGGCGGGCGCCTTGCCGCCGTTCTTCTTGATGGCGGACTCGATCGCGGCGGCGATCACCTTCCCCTTGAACCAGCCCTTCATGTAGTAGAGGTCCTGCTTCGCGAGCGTGTTCTTCGCCTTGAACGCCTCGATCTCCTTCATCGCCGGGATCGGGTCGCCGTAGTTCGCATAGATCTGGATCGCGCGGAAGCCCTCCGCCGCCGGCCCGAGCTGCTCCGGGATGGTGGGGCTGATGTTGTACATGTTGCCGATGAAGAGCTTCGGCGAGAGGCCGACCTTCGCGGCGTCGCGGAGGATGACGAGCGTCTGCGGCGTGGAGGACTGGATGTAGACGATGTCCGGGTTCGCGGCCTTCACGCGCGCGAGCTGGGCGGTCAGGTCCTGGGCGTCGTAGCGGAACTCGATGGTGTCGAGGAGCTGGAGGCCCATCTTCTCGATCTCGCCGGACTTGCGGACCACGGTGACGGGCGCGCGGCCGTACTCGTTGTCGCCGTGCATGAGGATGACCTTCTTCGCGCCGGCGGCCTTCGCGGCGCGCAGCCCGATGAGCATCTGCTGCTCGTACGTCGCGCCCGCGATGAAGACGAAGGGGTACTTCACCGGATCGAGCACCTCGCTCGAGAAGGTCTCCGACACGAACGGGACGGCGTCCTGCTGGACCTGCTCGCGGAGCGCCTTGGCCGAGCCCGTCGACCAGCCGTTGATGACGACCGCGTTCTCCTGGTCGACGCAGCGGCGGTAGATCTTGAGCTCCTCGTCGAGCTTGTAGCGGCCGTCGAGGAGCAGCGCGTTCACCTTCTGGCCCGCGATGCCGCCCTTGGTCTGGTTCAGGTACTGGAAGTAGTCGTGCGTGCCGTAGCTCATCCCGTTCACGAGGGCGTCCGGGCCCGTGATGGTCCCCCAGATGCAGACGTTGACGTCCGCGAGCGCGGGGGCGGCGGCGAGGAGCGCGACGGCGAGCAGGACTCTTCCGATGTGCCTCTTCATGTCGATCCTCCGGACTGCGTGCGGGTGTTCGGCGCTGCGAGGGTTGCGCGGGGGCCGAGCGGCTCGGCGGATGCGGCTGCGGGGGAGGCGGTGGCGGGCGCCTTGCGGGAGACGGCGCCCGCGACCCAGCGCGCGAGGCGGCGGAGGAGCGCCGACAGCCCCCGCGGCTCGAACATGAGGAAGAGGATGATGAGGAGCCCGAACGCCATCTCGCGCATCGCGAAGAGGAGCTTCGCGATGTCGAACGCCTCGCCGACGCGCTGGATCGCCTCCGGCAGGAGGACCACGAACGCCGCGCCGAGGAGCGAGCCGGACCAGATCCCCTGGCCGCCCACGATGATCATGGCGACCTGGTCGATGGAGAGCGGCAGCTCGAACGCCTCGGGCGTCGCGAGCCGGTGGGTGAACACGAGCAGCGCGCCGGACACGCCGGTCACGAAGCCGGACACCACGAACGCCCACATCTTCGTGCGCGCCACGTCGATGCCCATCCCCTTCGCGACGAGCTCGTTCTCGCGCACCACGAGGAACGCCCGGCCGACGTTCGTCCGCATGAGGCGCGCGAGCGCGGCCCAGGTGAGCGCGAGCACGCCGACCGCGAGCGCCGCGTAGGCCTGGTCGCTCGCGAGCGTGCGACCGAAGAGCACGAGCGGCTTCACGATGAGCCCGGAGAAGCCCTTCGTGATGGGCTCAGCGATCTTGAAGAGGTACTCGATGACGAACTGCGCGGCGAGCGTGGCGATCGCGTAGTAGAGGCCGCGCAGGCGCAGCGCGGGGAGCCCGATGACGAGGCTCGCGACCGCCCCCGCGAGGCCTGCGGCGAGGATCGCGCCGAGCCCCCAGCCGGCGTTCCCGAGGTTCCCGGCGGTGTAGGCGCCGATGCCGACGAGCGCGCCCTGCGCGAAGCTGATCTGGCCGCAGAAGCCGGTGAGGAGGTTCAGCGCGAGCGCGCCGATCGCCGCGATGGCGACGGAGTGCACGAGGTACGCGCCGAACCGGTTCAGGGCGAAGCACGCCGCCACGGCCACCACGACGGCGGCGAGGACGAGCGCGCGGCTGCGGGCGGGGCGCGCGGGCATGCTCAGACCCTCTCCGTGCCGCGGCGGCCGAAGATGCCCTGCGGCCGCACGAGGAGCATGAGGCCGACGAGCAGGTAGGGGACCACGTGCTGGAGCGCGCCGACGGAGTAGATGGAGGTGTGCGCCCGGAACCAGCTCTCCAGCGCCGGCGTGAGGAGCCCGTCCGTGAAGGCCTCGAGCACGCCGAGGAGGAGCCCCGCCACGAGCGAGCCCATGAGGCTCGTGAGCCCGCCGAGCACGATGACCGGGAACGCCACGAGCCCGATCGAGGAGAGCCCGAGCGAGAGGCCGTTCAGCGTGGCGAGGAGGACGCCGCCGAGCGCGGCGAGCCCGGACGAGACCGCCCACGCGACGCTCACCTGGTTCGAGACGTGGATGCCCACCGCGAGGGCGGCGCGCGAGTTGTCGGCGGCGCACCGCTGCATGAGGCCCATCGGCGTGAAGCGGTAGAACGCGAGGAAGCCGAGGGAGAGGACGATCGAGAGCGCCGCCGCGGCCACGTAGTTGTAGGTGATGAAGACGCCCGCGATCTGCACCGAGCCCGGCGGGAAGATCTGGCGGAACGCGATCGGGTCGGCTCCCCACACGGCGAGGCACACCGCGCGGAAGAAGATGAGGATGCCGAGCGTCACCATCATCACCGCGACGACGGGCGCCTTGAGCATGCGGCGCAGGACGAGGAGCTCCGTGAGCGCGCCTGCGCCGGCGACGATGACGACCGCGCCCACCGCCGCGGGGAGCGGCGAGAGCCCGAGCGAGCCGAGACCGTACGCCGCGTAGGCGCCGATCATCGCGTACGCGCCCTGCGCGAAGTTCACGACGCCCGAGCACTTGTAGATGAGGACGATCCCCATGGCGATGAGCGCGTAGACGCTCCCCGTGGCGAGGCCCGCCGTCGCGATCTGGAGGACGAACATCATGGCTCCCCCAGGTACACGCGCCGCACCTCGGGATCGGCCTGCACCTCGGTCGCGGTGCCCTCGAAGATCTTCGCGCCCGCCGCCATCACGGCGATGCGGTCGCAGGTGCTCATGACGACGTCCATCTTGTGCTCGACCATGAGGACGGCGCACCGCTGCCGGTCGCGGACGTCGCGGATCACCGCGGCCATCGCCTGGCCCTCCTGCGCGGTGAGGCCGGCGACGGGCTCGTCGAGGAGGAGCAGCTCGGGGCGTGACGCGAGCGCTCGGGCGAGGTCGACCGCCTTGCGGAGCCCGTAGGAGAGCGTCTGGATCGGGTGGCGCGCGACGTCCGAGAGCCTGAGCGGGCCGAGCACGGTCTCGTGCAGCTCCTGCTCGAGGGCGGCCTCGCTCTTGAACGCGCCGGCGAGGCGTTCGGTGACTCCGTGCGCGCGGTGCGCGCCCGCGCCGAGCTTCACGATGTCGAGGACCGTCAGGCCGTGCAGCGAGGCGACGTTCTGGAACGTGCGCGCCACGCCGTGGCGGATCACCGCGTGGGGCGGGAGCCCGCGCAGCTCGTGCCCCTTCCACGCGACGGACCCGCGCGACGGCCGGTAGGCGCCCGCCACGCAGTTGATGAACGTGGTCTTGCCGGCGCCGTTCGGGCCGATGAGGCCGACGATCTCCCCCGGCGCGATGGCGAGGGCCATCCCGTTCACGGCGACGACGCCGCCGAACTGGATGCTGAGGTCCCTGACCTGGAGGCCCACGCGGCTCCTTCGCGCTGCGAGGAGGAGAAGGACTGTCGGTCCTTGCTTCCGTTGCCTGACCGGATTATTGTCCGGACAACCTGACATCAAGATGTCCTGATGTCAACGGGTGTCGGACCGGGCGGCGAGAGGCGGTGCGTGCCGCGCGATGCGCCGCCGGAGGAGACCGAGATGGCCGACGCGACCCCCCCCGAGCCCACCTGCGCGAGCTGCGGCGTGGTCCAGGCGAAGCTCGGCACGACGAGCTGCTACGCGGGCACCGGCGCCGGCGCGCCTCCGCGCCCCGGCCACTGCCCCACCTCGACGCAGGAGGAGATCGTGCGCGGCGCGCTCGACGACCTCCGCGGCGACGGCGCGGACGCGAAGCTCGCGCGCGTGGCGGCGCGCGTCGAGGGCCTCGGCTACGACCGCGCGCCGGACGGCGTCCGGGCCCGCTGGACGCGCGTCGAGGACACCGTCGCCTTCGCGAAGCTCATGGGCTACCGCCGCATCGGCGTCGCGACCTGCGTCGGGCTCCTCCAGGAGACGAGCCAGCTCTGCGAGATCCTCGAGGCGCAGGGGCTCGAGCCCATCAGCGTGTGCTGCAAGTGCGGGAGCACGGACAAGGGCGAGCTCGGGGTCCCCGACGGCGACAAGATCCGCCCCGGCCGCTTCGAGCCCGCCTGCAACCCCATCGCCCAGGCGCGCATCTGCAACGCGCTCGGCACGGACCTCAACGTCATGGTCGGCCTGTGCGTCGGCCACGACGCCCTGTTCAACAAGCACTCGGACGCGCCCGTCACGACGCTCATCGCGAAGGACCGCGTCACGGGCCACAACCCGGCCGCCCCGCTCTACGGCCGCCACTACTACCGGCGCCTGCGGAGCCCGCTGCCGCTCGCGGGCGGTCCGAAGGAGACGTAGCGTGCGCGCGCCGTCGGACTCGCGATCCATGCTGCGCGCGGAGGGGGTCCCGTGCCGCTGAGCGTCTTCGAGGACAAGCGCCCGCTGTACCAGACCGTGGCCGAGGAGCTCTCGAAGGCCATCGAGGACGGGACCTACGCGGTCGGCACCATGCTCCCGACGGAGGCGGAGCTGTGCGCCCGCTTCGGCGTCTCGCGGCAGACCATCCGCGAGGCGACGCGCCTCCTGCTCCAGGTCGGCCTCGTCTCGCGCCACCAGGGCGTGGGCACGCGCGTCGAGCGAGCCACGGTCGCGGAGACCTACGTCCAGCGCCTCGGGGCGCTCCCGGACATCTGGCAGTACGTGAAGGAGACGCGCCGCAAGGTGCTCCGCGTCGCCGACGTGCCCGCGGCGCGCGCCAAGGTGCCGCTCCCCGGCGACGCCGCGCAGAAGTGGCGCGTGCTCGAGGGCCTGCGCTTCGCCGGCGACGAGGCGAAGCCCATCGCCTGGACGGCGATCTACGTGCACCCCGCCTACGCCGCCGTCACGGACGCGAAGGACCGGGACGCCGTGCCCATCTACTCGCTCGTCGAGCGGCGCTTCGGGATCAAGACGCAGACCGTGCGCCAGGAGATCCGCGCCGTCGCGATCGCGGGCGAGATGGCGGGCCTCCTGCGCGTGGCGCCCGGGAGCCCCGGGCTGTCGGTCCAGCGGCAGTACTTCTCGACGCAGAACGAGATCTTCGAGGTCTCGCTGTCGGTGCACCCCGCCGATCGGTACCACTACACGATGCAGCTCGATCTCTCCCTCGGGCGGGGACACGGCCAGGTGGGCGGAGCCGAGCCCGGATAGCGCCGGCCAGGCTCCGCCCCTCTGCATCACCGCATCACGAACGGGTTCGAGACCGCCGCGCCGGCGTTCACGATCACGCTCTTCGTCTGGAGGTAGCTGCGGATCGCGTCGATGCCGTTCTCGCGGCCGAGGCCGGAGTCCTTGTAGCCGCCGAACGGGGCCATGTACGTGATGACGCGGTAGGTGTTCACCCAGACCGTTCCCGCCTGGATGCGCTCGGCGACGCGCAGCGCGCGCCCGATGTCGCTCGTCCACACGCCGGCGCCGAGGCCGAACCGGACGTCGTTCGCGATGCGCACGGCGTCGTCCTCGTCCTTGAACCGGAGGACGGACAGCACCGGCCCGAACACCTCCTCCTGGGCGATTCGCATCTCGTTCGTCACGTCGGAGAACACCGTCGGCTCGACGAAGCGCCCGGTGCCGCACTCCGGCCGCGTCGCCACCCGGCCGCCCAGGACGAGCTTCGCCCCGTCCCTCCGCGCGACGTCGATGTAGCTCAGGATCTTCTGGTACTGCGGGACGGTCGTGACCGGGCCGACCTGCGTGTCGGGGCGCATCGGGTCGCCCATGCGCGCCGTGCGCGCGAGGCCGAGCAGCTTGTCCAGGAACGCGTCGTGGATGGAGTCCTGGAGGAGGAGCCGCGAGCCGGCGATGCAGGTCTGCCCCGTCGCCGCGAAGATGCCGGACACCGCGCCGTTCACCGCGTCGTCGAGGTTCGCGTCCGCGAAGACCACGTTCGGCGACTTCCCGCCGAGCTCGAGGCTCACGTGCTTGAAGTGCCGCGCCGCCTGCTCGTTGATCATGCGGCCGGTGGCGTCCGACCCGGTGAAGGTGATCTTGCGGACGAGCGGGTGCTCCACGAGCGGCGTCCCGACGTCCTTGCCGGTCCCCGTGACCACGTTCACGACGCCGGGCGGGACCCCCGCCTCCGCGAAGAGCCTCGCCATCGCGAGCGTCGACGCCGAGGTGAACTCGGACGGCTTGAGCACGACCGTGCACCCCGCCGCGAGCGCGGGCGCGATCTTCCAGGCCCCGAGCAGCAGCGGCGAGTTCCACGGCGTGATGGCCGCCACCACGCCGAGCGGCTCGTGGCGCGTGTACGCGAAGTAGCCCTTCTTGTCGATGGGCGGGACCGCCCCCTCGATCTTGTCCGCGAGGCCCGCGTAGTAATAGAACCACTGCGGCACGTAGTTCAGCTGTCCGTGCATCTCCGAGATGAGCTTGCCGTTGTCGCGCACCTCGAGCTCGGCGAGCTTGCGCGCGTCGCGCGCGACGAGATCGCCGACGCGGTGGAGCAGGAGGCCGCGTGCGCTCGGGGTGAGCTGCGACCACGGCCCCTTCGCGAACGCCTCGTGCGCGGCGCGCACCGCGCGATCGACGTCCTCCGCGCCGCCTTCTGGAATCTCCGCCCAGGGCTTCGCCGTGTACGGATCGTCGCTCTCGAACCACCGCCCCGACGCCGGAGCGACGTCCTTGCCGCCGATGTAGAGCTGGAAGCGTTCCATGGTCCCCCCGGCCGTCAGCGGCCCGCTGCCTCGTCCGCGAAGGCTTCGCGGGCGACGCGGAAGGAGTCCACCGCCGCGGGGACGCCCGCGTAGATCGCGACCTGGAGGAGCACCTCGCGGATCTCCGTCTTCGTGACGCCGTTCCGGAGCGCGCCGCGCACGTGGATCTTGAGCTCGTGCGGGCGGTTCAGCGCCGAGATCATGGCGAGGTTGATGAGGCTGCGGGTGCGGCGGTCGAGCTCCTCGCGCCCCCAGATCTCGCCCCAGCAGTACTGGGTGACGAGCTCCTGGAGCGGGCGGTTGAAGTCGTCCGCGTTGGCGATGGCCTTGTCCACGTAGTCGGAGCCGAGCACGGCGCGCCGGATCTCGAGCCCCTTGTCGAACGTCTTCTTGTCCATGTGCTCCTCCTGTCCGATTCCTCGCGCCTCGACGCCGCGCGAGGCTAGCCCTTCACCTCGACGCCGGCCCACTCCTCGACGCACTTCACGATCGACGTGAAGTCGCTCTGCGGTCCCTGCCTGGACTGGCACCACAGCCAGAGCCGCTCGACCGCGCTCGAGACCCACATCGGGACCCTCTGCGCGTCCGCGAGCTCCATGCACAGGCGCAGGTCCTTGTACATGAGGCCGGTGGCGAAGCCCGCCCCGAACGTGCGCGGCAGGATCGCGTTCGGGAACTTGTCCACGCTGGCGGAGTTCCGGCCCGTGCCGGAGTTGATGACGTCGAGCATCACCTTGGGATCGAGGCCGGCTTTCACCCCGAGCACCATCACCTCCGACGTGGCGGCGAGCGCGGTCGCGGAGAGCATGTTGTTGAGAAGCTTCATCGTCTGGCCCATGCCGGGCTCTTCCCCCACCCAGAAGTACCTGCCCAGCGCCTCGATGGCCGGCCTCACCTCCTCCGCGGCCGGCCTCGGTCCGGCGACCATCAGGGCGAGCGTGCCCTTCCGCGCCCCCGCGACGCCGCCGCTCACGGGCGCGTCGATGGCGGTGATCTCCCGCTCGCGCAATCCCGCCGCGATCTCCGCTGCCACCTTGGGCCCGCTCGTCGACAGATCGACGAAGGTGCGGACCTTGCCGCCGGTGGCGACCCCCTGCGGGCCCAGCACGACGTCGCGGACCACCGCGGGGGTGGGCAGGCTGGCGAAGACCACCGAGGCCTGGTGGGCGACCTCGGCCGGGCTCCGCGCCACCTTCGCGCCGCGCGCGACGAACGGCTGCGCCGCCTCCGGGCGAGCGTCGAGGACGTGGAGCTCGTAGCCGGCGTCGAGGAGGCGGCTTGCCATGGGCGCGCCCATGTTCCCGAGTCCGATGAAGCCGATGACCTTGTCCATCGTGAGCTCTCCTCGTGACGACGCTCCGAAGGCGAGGGCGTGGGGGGCGGGCTCGACCGCGACCGCGACCCCGACCCCGACCCCGACCCCGACCGCGACCCCGACCGCGACCCCGACGCGTCAGCGCGCCGGCAAGAGCCGCCCGACGCGCCGCTCCTCCTCGATCCTCCACGCCCGCGCGACCGCCGCGCGCAGCTCCGGCTCCGTCGCCGCGCCGCGGAACCGGCCGAGCCGGACGGCCTTCTCCTCGAGCTCCTCGCGCGAGAGCGAGTTCCCCGGATCGCCCTTCGGAACGTCCACGCGCGCGGAGACGGTCCGGCCGTCGACGGTGCGGACGTCGACCTTCCCGATCCAGCGCTGCGGGTACGCGGCGTCGACCTCGGGATCGAGCGCCATCCGCACGCGCTCGCGGAACGAGGCGACGCGCGGATCCTGGAGCGCGTGCTCCTCGAACTCGGCGAGGCCCGCCTTCCCGTGGACCGCGATGAGGCCGAGCACGGTGCCCATCGAGAACTTCGCCTGGTGGACCGTGGTGGGGACCCCCACCGGCCCGAGCACGTCGATGGCGCCCTGGTGCACGCGCGCCGTCACCTCCGCCACGCGATCGGGCGCGAGGCGCTCGCGGCGCAGGACCTCGGCGAGCGCGTCCGCGGCGGGGTGCGTGTGGCGGCAGGACGCGTGCCACTTGTACGACGTCTCGGACGTCGCCCAGCGGGAGCCGAGCCGGTCGACGAGCCTCGCGGGATCGGCGTCGGTCGACATGCCGGCCGCCATCCCCTGCGCGCCCTCCAGGATCCGCCTCGCCCCCGTGAAGCCGGAGCGGGCGAGCTCGGCCGCGAGCAGCCCGTCCGCCGCCGCCTTCGCGGTGTGGAGCTGCTTCGAGTCGGCCGCGTCGCGCAGGAACTCCCAGAGGCCGGCGGCCTGCGTGCCGGCCGAGCCGAGCGCCTGCTGCACGAGGTCGGCGTCGAGGCCGAGGAGCTTCGCGACGGCGGCCGCCGACGCGAGCGTCCCGGCGGTCCCCGTGGTGTGGAACACCTTGTAGTGCGAGCGACCGAGGAACTCGCCCACCCGGATGCCCACCTCGTAGCCGCAGATCGCGGCGAGGACGAGGTCCTCGCCCGAGCGGCCCTCGGCCTGCGCGACCGCGAGGACCGCGGGGAACACCACCGTGGCCGGGTGGAAGACGGACCCGTTGTGGACGTCGTCCTGCTCGACCACGTGGGAGGAGGCGCCGTTCACGAGCGCGGCGAAGAACGGCGTCGTCGACGAGCGCGAGGGAAGGACCTCGCTCGGGCCGCCCGCCGGGCCCATCGCGCGGGCGAAGCCCTCCAGCGCGCGCACCGCCCGGGAGTCCCTGCCGGCGAGCGCCGAGCCGAGCCAGTCCACGAGGAGGTCCTTCGCCATCGCGACGACCGGGGCGGGCACGTCGCGGAACCGCACGTCCGCCACGAACTCGCACAGCGTCCGCGTGGGGGATGGGCTGGCCATCGTGGTCCTCCTCCGATCAGATCGCGCCGTCGCCGCGCATCGCCTCGATCTCGGCGGGCCCGTAGCCGACCCAGCGCAGCACCGCATCCGTGTGCTGGCCGAGCGCCGGCACGTCGCCCATGGCGGGCTCGACGCCGTCGACGTTCGCGGGCGGCAATAACGCCCGGATGGGCCCCGCGCTCGTCCCGACGTCGCGCCAGCGCCCGCGCGCCTCGAGCTGCGGGTGCGCCACCACCGCGGCGACGTCGTTCAGCCGCCCGTTCGCGATCCCGGCGCCGTCGAGGCGCTCCACCACCTGCTCGGCGGTGAGCTTCGCGAACGCCGC
This sequence comes from Anaeromyxobacter sp., assembly GCA_035702465.1. Classification (GTDB taxonomy): domain Bacteria; phylum Myxococcota; class Myxococcia; order Myxococcales; family Anaeromyxobacteraceae; genus Anaeromyxobacter. The sequence continues at coordinate 13,864 of DASSQM010000365.1, forward strand.
CTCGACGATCGCCGTGAGCGCCGGCCGGTTCGCCACGCGCTCGGTGTTCGACGAGAAGCGCGCATCGGCCGCGACCTCCGGCCGGAGCAGCACCTCGCGGCAGAACGTCGCCCACTCGCGCTCGTTCTGGAGGCCGAAGATGACCTCGCGCCCGTCGCCTGCGCGGTGCGGGCCGTACGGCGCGATGGTCGGGTGGGTCGCGCCGCTCCGCGGCTGGGGCCTCCCGCCGTAGAACCCGTAGTAGAGCGGCTGGCTCATCCACTCCGCCAGCGCCTCCAGCATCGAGACCTCGACGCGCGTCCCCTTCCCCGTCCGCTCGCGCACGAGCAGCGCGGTGAGGATGCCCGAGTAGGCGTACATGCCGGAGGCGATGTCGGCGATGGAGACGCCGCAGCGCGACGGCGCGTCGGGCGCGCCGGTGACGCTCACGAGCCCCGCCTCTGCCTGGATGAGGAGGTCGTACGCCTTCTTGTCGCGACACGGACCGTCGTCGCCGTAGCCGGAGATGTCGGCCACCACGATGCGGGGGTCCTTCGCGGCGAGCACGGCGTGGTCGAGGCCGAGCCGCGAGGCGGCGCCCGGCGCGAGGTTTTGCACGAGCACGTCGGCGCGGTCGACGATGCGACCGAGCGCGGCGCGGCCGGCGGGGCGCTTCACGTCGAGCGTGACGCTCTCCTTCCCGCGGTTCAGCCACACGAAGTACGAGGCGAGCCCCTTCACCGCCCGGTCGTAGCCGCGGCCGAGGTCGCCGCTCCCCGGCCGCTCCACCTTGATGACGCGCGCGCCGAGGTCCGCGAGCTGCCGCGTGCAGAACGGTGCGGCGACCGCGTGCTCGAGCGAGACGACCGTCACGCCTTCGAGCGGCCGCATCCGGCTGCCTCCTAGAACGAGCGCGGCAGCCCGAGCACGTGCTCGGCCACGTACGAGAGGATGAGGTTCGTGGAGATGGGCGCGACCGTGTAGAGCCGCGTCTCGCGGAACTTGCGCTCCACGTCGTACTCCGCCGCGAAGCCGAAGCCCCCGTGCGTCTGGAGGCACACGTCGGCGGCCTCCCACGAGGCCTTCGCGGCGAGGTACTTCGCCATGTTCGCCTCCGCGCCGCAGGGCTTGTGCTGGTCGAACAGCTCGCAGGCCCGCCAGCGCATGAGGTCGGCCGCCTCGGTCTCGATCTCGCACTGCGCGATGGGGAACTGGACCCCCTGGTTCTGGCCGATGGGCCGGTCGAAGACCACCCGCTCCTTCGCGTACGCGCTCGCCTTCTCCACGAACCAGCGCGCGTCGCCGATGCACTCCGCGGCGATGAGCGTGCGCTCTGCGTTGAGCCCGTCGAGGATGTAGCGGAAGCCCTTCCCCTCCTCGCCGATGAGGTTCTCCGCCGGGATCTCGAGGTCCTCGAAGAAGGCCTCGTTGGTCTCGTGGTTCACCATGTTGCGGATGGGCCGCAGGGAGAGCCCGTGCCCGAGCGCCTTCTTCACGTCCACGAGGAAGACGGACATGCCCTCGGTCTTCTTCTTCACCTGCGCGAGCGGCGTGGTGCGCGCGAGGAGGACCATGAGGTCCGTGTGCTGCGCGCGCGACAGCCAGACCTTCTGGCCGTTCACGAGGTAGCGATCGCCCTTCCGGACGGCGGTCGTCTTGAGGCGCGTCGTGTCCGTGCCGGTGGTGGGCTCCGTCACCGCCATCGACTGGAGGCGCAGCTCGCCCTTCGCGATCTTGGGCAGGATCTCGCGCTTCTGCGCCTCGGAGCCGTGCCGGAGCACGGTGCCCATGTTGTACATCTGGCCGTGGACCGAGCCGGAGTTGCCGCCCTGCCGGTTGATCTCCTCGAGGATGACCGACGCCTCGGCGAGCCCGAGCCCCGCCCCGCCGTACTCGGCGGGGATGAGCGCAGCGAGCCAGCCGGCCTCGGTGAGCGCCTTCACGAACTCCTCGGGGTAGCGCTGCTCCTCGTCGAGCTTGCGCCAGTAGGCGGGCTCGAACTGGGCGCAGAGCGCGCGGACCCCCTCGCGGATCTCCTCGTATGCGCGTCGGCTCACGTGGCGTTTCTCCGTTGACAGGGCGGAGTCATGCAGACATCATGACATCCTGACATCAGGACGTCAACGGCGGAGGAGAGCGCCATGAGCGGGACCCCCGATCTCGCACGATGGGTCGGACGCGAGCAGCAGCGCGTCGACTGGGTGAACCCGAACCACCTCGCCGCCTGGAACGCCACCCTCGATCGCGACGACCCCTTCCCCCGCGACGGCGATCCCGCCCCGCCGTGCTTCCACTGGGCCCTGTTCCCGCCCCTCGCCCGCCAGTCCGAGCTCGGCCCCGACGGCCACGCGCGGCGCGGCGGCTTCCTCCCTCCCGTCCCGCTCCCGCGCCGCATGTGGGCGGGGAGCCGCGTCCGCTTCGACCGGCCGCTGCGCGTCGGCGAGAGGGTCGAGCTCGTCTCCACCGTCGACAAGGTGGAGGAGAAGAGCGGCCGGAGCGGCGCGCTCGTGTTCGTGACGGTGCGGCACCGGATCTCCGCGGGCGGCGCGCTCGCCATCGAGGAGGAGCAGGACCTCGTCTATCGCGACGCCCCGAAGCCGGGTGCCGCCGCGCCGGCGGCGCCCACCGAGCCGGCGCCGCGCGGAGCCTGGCGGCGGGAGATCGTCCCCGACGACGTGCTGCTCTTCCGCTACTCGGCGCTCACCTTCAACGGCCACCGCATCCACTACGACCGCCGCTACGTCACGGGCGTGGAGGGCTACCCCGGCCTCGTCGTGCACGGGCCGCTCATCGCGACGCTGCTCGTCGACCTCGTGCGCCGCGAGCAGCCGCAGGCGACGGTCGAGCGCTTCCGCTTCAAGGGGCTCCGGCCCACCACGGACGTCGGGCCGTTCACCGTGAACGGCGGCCCGGGCGACTCCGCGGCGCACGTCCGCCTCTGGTCCACCGACGAGCGGGGCCAGGCCGCGATGGAGGCCGAG
>DASSQM010000366.1:0-3693 GCA_035702465.1 Anaeromyxobacter sp.
GATCGCGATGAGCCTCCCGTCGCTCCGCACGGAGACGATGAACGCCTCGCTCGCGCAGCGCATCGGCCGCATTCGCAAGACCGGGTTCACGCTCGCGCCGGAGGCCGCCACCGAGCGGATGCGCGCGGTCATCAACAAGGGCAACCGCGAGGAGGACCTCCTCCGCGCGGTGGAGTCCGTCTTCGCGCACGGCTGGGCGCTCGCGAAGCTCTACTTCATGATCGGGCTCCCGGAGGAGCGCGACGAGGACGTCGTCGCCATCGCCGAGCTCGCGAAGCGCGTCCTCGGCACGGCTCGTCGCGCGATGCCGAAGGGGCAGGGCTCCGCCGCGATCCACCTCGGCGCCTCGACGTTCGTGCCGAAGCCGTTCACGCCGTTCCAGTGGGAGCCGATGATCGCGCCCGAGGAGACGCGCCGGCGCCAGGCGCTCGTCACCGCCGCGCTCGGCGGCCGCCACGGCGCGATCCAGTTCAAGCCGCACGACTCGCGGCAGTCCTCCATCGAGGGCGCGCTCGCGCTGGGCGATCGCCGGGTGGGCACCGCGGTCCTCTCGGCGTACCGCCGCGGGCAGCGCCTCGACGGCTGGACCGAGTGGTTCGACGAGGGTCGCTGGCTCGACGCGTTCCGCGACTGCGAGCGGGAGCACGGCGTCGGCGTCGACTGGTACGCGCACCGCCGCAGGCGCCTCGACGAGGTCCTCCCGTGGGACCACATCGACTGCGGCGTCACGAAGGCGTATCTCGCGAAGCAGCTCGCCGCGGCGCGGAACCACGCCGAGGTCGTGGACTGCGTCCTCGCCCCGTGCACCGTGTGCGGCGCGTGCGACTACGACGTCGTGAAGAACCGCGTCTACGAGGCGAAGGACTACCGGCCGGAGCCGACCCCGCCGCCGCGCCCGCCTCCGCCGGAGCAACGCACGCGCGTTCGCCTCCGGTGGGCGAAGCTCGGCCGGGTGGTGGCCCTCTCGCACCTCGAGACCATGCACGCGCTCCTGCGCGCGGTGCGGCGCGCGGGCATCCCCGTCGCGTTCTCGCAGGGCTTCCACCCGAAGCCGCGCGTGTCGTTCGGGCCGGCGCTCGGCGTCGGCGTGGAGAGCACGTGCGAGCACATGGACCTCGAGATCCTCGGCGCGGCGGATCCCGCGGAGGTGGCGGCCCGCCTCGGGCGTGAGCTCCCGGAGGGGCTCACCATCCTCGGCTCCGAGGCGGTCCCGGCCGGCGCGCCGTCGATCGCCGAGTCGGTGTGCGCGGTGCACTACCGCGCGGAGTTTCCACGGGAAGCGTGGACCGAGGAGGCCCTCGCCCGGCGGGTCGCCGGGTTCCTGGGCGCGGAGCGCTCGATCGTCATCCGCGAGGCACCCCCCAGGGCGAGGGGCGGAAAGAGGCAGCAGAAGATCGCGGCGCCGGGGCGAAGAGAGATAGACTTGAAGGAAATCGTGACCCACCTGGCCGTGGAGGCCCCGGGGGTGGTCGCGTTCAGCTTGCGGGCGGATCCGTCGGGGAGCGCGCGTCCAGCCGAGGTGCTGGCAGCGGTCTTCGGAGATGGCGGGGCGCCCAGAGGAGTGAAGGTCTTGAAGGAAGGCGTGAGCTTCGCGAGGACCGAACGGGCCCGTCCACAGGGGCAGCCGCGCGCGCCTCGCTATCTCGACGCCTGAGGGAAACCAGCGCGCCCCGCCTGGCCGCGACGCGCGCGGCCGCGGGCGCGAGGAGATGCGAAGCTCTTGAGCAACAGCTCGACAGCCGATCCCAGATCGCCGGCGCCGCCGGGTCGATCGCGATCGCGGCCCGAGAAGGTGGGCCTCGCTCTCTCCGCGCCACGGGGTGAGAGAGGACCACCATGGCCGGCGAGAAGAACAGCATCCTCGTGATCAACGCCGCGGGCGCGGAGACGCGCGTCGCGTTGGTCGAGAGCGGGACGATCCACGAGTTCTACCTCGAGCGGAAGCGCGAGAAGGGGATCGTCGGGAACATCTACAAGGGCAAGGTGGTCCGCGTGCTCCCGGGCATGCAGGCCGCGTTCGTGGACATCGGGCTCGAGAAGGCGGCGTTCCTCTACGTCGGCGACGTCTACGGCGATCCGGACTTCTCCGAGGAGTTCGAGCTCACCGAGGGTGAGCACAGCGCCGAGGTGCCCGAGGTCCCCGACGAGCAGGAGGCGGAGGCGCTCGAGGCGCGCGCGCAGGAGCAGGCGGCGGCCCCGACGCCGGCGCTCGACGCGCCTTCTGCCGAGGCCCAGCCCGAGGGCGCGGCCGGCCCCGCAGGCGAGACCGCTCCCGGCGCCGGACCGGAGGGCTCCGCCGCCGGCGCGGCGCCGTCCGAGCCGCCGCCCCCCCACGTCGAGCCGATGCCCCTCACGGTGATGCCGATCACGAAGGACATCGGCATCCCGCCGGTGCCGTCGGTGCCCGGACTCCCGATCCCGGCGCTGGAGGTGGGCGGGGCCGAGGCGCCGGAGGAGGCCGCCCCGGCACGGCAGCCCGCGCCGGCCGAGGGCGAGGCCGGCGCCGCGTCCGCGGCCGAGCCCGCCGCGACGCCGACGCCCGTCTCCGCGCAGCCGCAGGCCGGCGCGGAGGCGCCGCAGGCGGATCGCCGCGAGGTCCGCGACCGCGAGGCCGCCCGCGAGGCGAAGGGCGATCGCAACGACCGGAACGACCGCGGCGAGCGCGGCGACCGCGACCGGCGCCAGGGCCGCGACGAGCGTGGCCGGCGGGAGGGCCGGGACCGCGATCGCGACCGCGGCGGCCGCAACGGCCGCGAGGAGAAGCGGAAGGAGTCGAAGAACATCCAGGACCTCCTGAAGGAGGGCCAGGAGGTCATCGTCCAGGTCGCGAAGGATCCCATCGGCACGAAGGGCGCCCGCATCACGAGCCACATCTCCCTGCCGGGCCGGCACCTCGTGTTCATGCCGACGGTGGATCACATCGGCATCTCGCGCCGGATCGAGAAGGACTCGGAGCGCCGCCGCCTGCGCGAGATCGTGGACCGCATGCGGCCGGAGGGCACCGGCTTCATCGTCCGCACCGTGGCGGAGAACGTGGAGGCCTCGAAGCTCGAGGCGGACATCCGCTTCCTCATCCAGGTGTGGAACGAGATCATCCGCACGAAGGACAAGCGCTCCGCCCCGGCGCTCCTGCACGGCGACCTCGACCTCATCCTGCGCGCCACCCGCGACCTCTTCACGAGCGAGGTCGGCAAGCTCGTCATCGACGACCGCGACGAGTACGAGCGCATCCTGCGCTTCGTGAAGGAGCAGGCGCCGCACCTCGAGTCCCAGATCGAGCTCTACCCCGGCGACGAGCCGATCTTCGACGCCTACGGCATCGAGCAGGAGCTGAAGCGCGCGAGCCAGCGCAAGGTCTGGCTGCGCTCGGGCGGCTACATCATCATCGACCAGGCGGAGGCGCTCACCGCCGTCGACGTCAACTCGGGGCGCTACGTCGGGAAGAAGAACCTCGAGGAGACGATCACCCGCATCAACATCGAGGCCGCGAAGCTCGAGGCGGACATCCGCTTCCTCATCCAGGTGTGGAACGAGATCATCCGCACGAAGGACAAGGTCTCCGCGCCGGCCCTCCTCCACGGCGACCTCGACCTCATCCTGCGCGCCACCCGCGACCTCTTCACGAGCGAGGTCGGCAAGCTCGTCATCGACGACCGCGACGAGTACGAGCGCATCCTGCGCTTCGTGAAGGAG
>DASSQM010000367.1:0-14252 GCA_035702465.1 Anaeromyxobacter sp.
GCCCGCGCCGCCGGCAGCGCCGCGGCGCTACCGGCCGCGCTGCGAGCCGCGCTTCGACTGCTGCTGCGCGACGAACGGGTTCTTCGGCTTCCCCGTGCGGAAGTCGCCGCCGTGCGCCGGCTTCTCGTCGGGATGCGCCACCTCGCCGCCGGGCGGCATCGGGTGGCTGCGCTGCACGGGCTTGCCGTCCTTCTTCCGCTTCTTGCTCACGGGCATCGTCGCTCTCCGGATCGGTTCCCGGACGTTCGTACCGGACCTCGGGGCGGCGCGCAACGCGTCCGTTGCCGGCGGGCACGGCATCACGCCGGCGAGGGCTCGAGCCCGCGGGGCGCGAATGCGTCGCGCGCGACGAGCAGGGCGCCGCGCACGGCCGGGCCGGCGGAGCCCAGCCACCCGCGCTCGCCGCGCCGGCGCGTCGCGACGACCACGTCGGCGGCGGCGCGGGGCCCGTCCACCCGGTCCACCACCGCGTCGGCGCCGAGGGCGAGGAGCTGCGCGCGCTCCGCGCGCGCCGGGCGGTCCGCGAGGACCACGATGGCGAGGTCGCGCTCTCCGCCGGCGTCGCGCACGAGCCGGACGAGCGAGGCGCCGTCGCGCCCGGGCAGCTCGCGATCCACGACGAGGACGTCGAGGTCGAGCAGCTCGTCGAGGAGCAGCTCGAGGCCGGACGCCGCGTCGCGCGCCGCGCGGACCTCGTACCCGCGCGCGAGGAGCTCCGTCGCGAGGAGCCGCAGGGAGGGATCGCCGTCGAGGAGGAGCGCCTTGGGCCGCCGGGTCGTCGTCGCGTTCATGTCCTGGCGACGCGGCACGCGGGAGGCCTATTCAGGCGCCGCGCAGGCGCCCGGTTCCCGTGGCGCTGCGCGGGTTTCCGGCGCGTGAAGCGGCGGCACGGTGTGAAGGGCGCGCCGCAGCGGGCCGGCGCCGCGCGGCGCTCGCGCCCACATGCGCTCACCGGAGCGCCGGCGCGGAGGCTCCGAGGCGAGCGTCGATCGGGGCCGCGGGCGACCGCTCAGGGGCCATGCGCCTGACGGGGGCGAAGCTTTCGGGTCGGCGGGCGTCGATTCGACTAAGTTCCACGCATGAGCAGGAACCCCGATCTCGCTTCGACGGGCAACGAGGAGCTCGATCACGTCCTGCGGGGCGGCCTGCCCAGGAACGCGATGTACCTCCTGCAAGGCGTTCCCGGCTCCGGGAAGACCACCCTCGCGCTGCAGTTCCTGCTCGAGGCGGCGCGCCAGGGCGAGCGCACCCTCTACGTCACGCTCTCCGAGACGCGCGACGAGATCAACCGGGTGGCGCGCTCGCACGGCTGGAGCCTCGATCCGCTCGGGATCCTCGAGCTCTCCGCGATGAGGCAGCTCGCGGAGCCCACGGCGCGCCAGACGCTGTTCCACTCCGCCGAGGTGGAGCTCCACGAGGTCACCTCGCCCATCCTGGCCGAGATCGACCGGCTCCAGGCGTCTGCCGTCGTGATCGACTCGCTCTCGGAGATCCGGCTCCTCTCGGGCGAGCTGCTCCGCTTCCGGCGCCAGATCCTCGCCCTGAAGCAGTTCTTCGCGGAGCGGCGCTGCACGGTCCTCCTGCTCGACGACCGGACCGGGGAGGCGAGCGGCGCGGGCCTGCTCGAGAGCCTCGCGCACGGGGTGATCACGCTCGAGAAGGAGTCGCCGCGCTACGGCCGCACGCGCCGGCGGCTCTCGATCGACAAGCTGCGCGGGGTGCCGTTTCGCGAGGGCTACCACGACGTCCGCATCGAGACCGGCGGCGTGCGGGTGTTCCCCCGGCTCGTCGCGGGGGAGCACACGGGGAGGGTCGTCCTCGAGCCGCTGCGGAGCGGCGTCGCGGGCGTCGACGAGCTGCTCGGCGGCGGCCCCGACCGCGGCACGAGCACGCTCTTCCTGGGCCCGTCGGGCGTGGGCAAGTCGAGCCTCACGATGCAGTACTGCGTCGCGGCCGCGGAGCGCGGCGAGCGCGCCGCGCTGTTCCTCTTCGACGAGGGCCTAGACACGGCCCTGGCGCGCGCCGCCTCGCTCGGCATGCCGCTGAAGCCCCACCTCGACGCCGGCCTGATCGCGGTCCGCGTGGTGAACCCGGCCGAGCTGACGGCGGGAGAGTTCTCGCACGCCGTGCGGGAGGCGGTCACGGTCGGCGAAGCGCGCGTCGTCGTCATCGACAGCCTGAACGGCTTCACGGACTCCGTGCCGGACGAGCAGTTCCTCACGCTCCACCTGCGCGAGCTGCTCACCTACCTGAACAGCCAGGGCGTCGCCACGCTCACCGTCCTCACCCAGCACGGGCTCATGCCGGACGCCGCGCGCACCACGGTGGACGTGAGCTACCTCGCCGACAACGTCGTCGTCCTCCGGTACTTCGAGGCGCAGGGACGGTTGCGGCAGGCCATCTCGGTGTTCAAGAAGCGGAGCGGCCGCCACGAGCGGACGATCCGCGAGTTCACGATGAGCGATCATGGGTTGGTGGTCGGGGCGCCGCTCACCGAGTTCGCCGGCGTCTTGAGCGGCATGCCGTCCCAGGTCGGCACGAGGGGTCCGCCCTGACGCCATGCCCCTGCCTCGGCCGGACTCGGAGCTGCGGGTGCTCGTCGTCGCGCCGATCGGTCGCGACGGCGAGCTGACGTGCCGGGTGCTCGCCGGCGCCGGGATCCCCGCCTTGCATTGCGCGGACCTGGAGCAGGTCGCCCGCGAGCTGGCAGGCGGAGCGGGGGCCATCCTCCTCACCGTCGACGCGCTGGGCGCGGCGGAGGCAGGACGGCTGGATCGGCTGCTCCAGTCGCAGGAGCCCTGGTCGGACGTCCCCGTCGTGCTCGCAGCCGACCGCGGCCTCGGCCAGAGCAGCGACTCGCCGCTGGCGCGGCTGGAGCTCGCCGGGACGCTCACGGTGCTCGAGCGCCCCATCCGCGTGGTGACGCTCCTCACGGTGCTCCGCGCCGCGCTGCGGGCGCGCGCGCGGCAGTACGAGCTTCGCGACCTGCTCGAGCAGCTTCGCGCGAGCGTGGCCCGGCTCGACACGGAGCGTGTCGTGCGAGAGCGGTTCGTCGCCCTCCTGGCGCACGATCTCCGGGGCCCGCTGTCGGTCATCTCGATGTCGGCCCAGGTCATGGCGACGCGGCCGCAGAGCGTCCTCGACCGGCCCGAGCTGGCGCTCCGCGTCCGCGCCGCGGCGCAGCGGATGGAGCGGATGATCCGCGACCTCCTCGACGCGAACGCTCTTCGCGCCGGCGAGCGCCTCGCGATCACCGCGGTTCCCTGCGACCTCGTCGAGATCGTGACCGAGGCGCTCTCCGACCTGGACGAGGGCGGGCGGCGACGCGTCCACGCTTCGCTGCCGGATCGCCTCGAGGGCGCGTGGGCGCCGGACGAGCTCCGGCGGGCGGTGTGGAACCTCGTCACCAACGGGCTCAAGTACGGGCGGGGCGGAGCGCCGGTCACGGTGGAGGCGGGTCCTTCGGGCGATCGCGTCCGGATCTCCGTCCACAACGAGGGGCCGCCGATCCCGCCGGAGGAGCAGGTCCGGATCTTCGAGCCGTTCGGGCGCGGGCGAGGCGCCGCGACGGTCGCAGCGGGGTGGGGGCTCGGGCTCACCCTGGTGCGCGGCTGCGCCGAGGCGCACGGGGGAGAGCTCGTGCTGACGAGCACGCCGGAGCGCGGCACGACGTTCACGCTGTGGCTGCCGCGCGACGCACGGTCGAACGGGGCGGCGTGACGCAGTCGAGGAGGAGCGCCTCGGGCCGCCACACCGCGCTCACGCCGCGAGCGCGCCCTGTGGCTCCCGCGCCCGCTTCAGCCGCGCGAGGAGCGGTGGCAGCGCGAGGAACAGCGCCGCGCCGAAGAGGAGCACCAGCGAGATCGGCTTCTCGAGGAAGATGGCGTGGCTGCCCTTCGAGATGATGAGGGCCTGCCGGTACGAGGACTCCATGCGCCCGCCCAGGATGAGGCCGAGCACGAGCGGCTCGACGGGCCAGTCGTGGCGGCGCATGTAGTAGCCCACCACGCCCGCACCGGCGGTGAGGAGGAGGTCGACGCTCGACTGCGAGAGCGACCAGACCCCCACGGTCGAGATGACGAGCACGACGGGCATGAGATAGCGCGCCGGCACCGCCATGATGCGCGCGAACACGTTCACGAGCGGCCAGTTCAGGACGAGGAGGATCGCGTTCCCCACGTACATCGACGCGATGAGCGCCCACAGCAGCCCGCCGTGCTTCTCGAACATCATCGGCCCGGGGGTGATGTCGAGCATCATGAGCGCGCCGAGCATGACCGCCGTGGCGCCGCCCCCGGGGATGCCGAGCGAGAGGAGCGGGATGAGCGAGGCCCCGCTCGCGGCGTTGTTCGCGGACTCGGGGTTCGCCACGCCGCGGATGTCCCCCGTCCCGAACCTCTCCGGGTTCTTCGCGAGGCGCTTCTCGACGTTGTAGGCGATGAACGTCGAGAGCGTCGCGCCCGCGCCGGGCAGCATGCCGACGATGAAGCCGAAGAAGCTGCCGCGGAAGATCGAGGGCAGGCTGTAGCGGAGCTCCTTCCAGGAGAGCCACACCCGGCCCGCCTTCACGAGCTCCGCGCGCGTGCCCGCCCAGACCTCCTTGGCGGTGACGAGGATCTCCGAGAGGGCGAAGACGCCGATGGCGACGACGATGAAGTCGATGCCGTCCTGGAGGAAGGGATTCCCGAAGGTGAAGCGCGGAGCGCCCGAGACGAGGTCGATGCCGACCGTGGCGATCATGAGGCCGACCACCGTGGTGACCACCGCCTTCGAGATGTTGCCGCCCGCGAGGCTCGCCACCGTGGCGAGACCGAAGAGCATGAGCGAGAAGAACTCGGCGGGGCCGAAGTGGAGCGCGAGCGACGCGACGGGCCGGCCCACCACCGTGAGCACCGCCACGGCGAGGGTCCCGGCGATGAACGAGCCGATGGCCGCGATGGCGAGCGCGGGTCCGGCGCGGCCCTGCATCGCCATCTTGTGGCCGTCGATGGTGGTGATGACCGACGCCGACTCGCCCGGGATGTTCACCAGGATCGACGTGGTGGAGCCGCCGTACATCGACCCGTAGTAGATGGACGTGAGCATGATCATCGCCGCGGTCGGCGACATCGTGAAGACGAGCGGGAGCAGCATCGCGATCGTCGCCGTCGGGCCGAGGCCGGGCAGGACGCCGATGACGGTGCCGATGAGGCTCCCGAGGAGCGCGATGGCGAGGTTCAGCGGCTGGAGCGCGACGCCGAAGCCGTGGAGCAGGTGGCCGAGCATGGAGAGCCTCACTTCCCGAGGAGCGAGAGGACGCCGAGCGGGAGGCGCACGCCGAGGCCCACCGCGAACGCGACGTGGAGGACCGCGGCGGCGCCCACCGCGAGGGCGGTGCACACCGGCCAGCGCCTCTCGCCGAGCAGGCGGAACATGAGCGCGAGGCCGACCGCCGCGCCGACCGGGAACCCGACCCACGGCATGAGCGCCAGGAAGCCGAGGACGACCGCCCAGAGGCCGTAGAACCGGCCGTGGGCGGCGAGCCAGGCGCGGGCGCCCGTGGCCCCCGCGGCGGCCGGCGCGGCGTCCGCGTCACCGCCCTCCCCGGCGGAGGCGCCGCGGACGAGCCGCCACAGGCCGGCGAGGCCGAGCAGGGTGCCGAGGAGCGTCGGGAACGCCGCCGGGCCCGGCACGCCCGGCATCTGGTAGAGCGCCGGGATGGATCGCGTCTCCCACAGGTAGCCGGCCGCGACGAGCGCGATGACGAGCCCCTCGGCGCGGGCGCGGGTGGCGAGGCCCTTCAGGAGCGTGGTCATGACGTCCTCCTCCTGCGCGCGGGCCACTACTTGGCGAAGCCGAGCTCCTTGAGGAGCGCCCGGTAGCGGGCGTGCTCGTCCAGGACGAACGCCTTGAACTCGTCGCCGACGCGCACGGTGGCCTCCCACCCGAGCTTCTCGCGCTCGGCGTTCCACTCCTGCGAGGCGAGCATCTTCCTCACGGTCTCCGTCCAGAACCTCACCGCCTCCGGCGACGCGCCGGGCGCCATGTAGATGCCCCGCCAGATCGGGAACGTGACCTTCACGCCCTGCTCGAACGTGGTGGGCAGATCCTTGAACCGCGTCGAGCGCTTGTCGCTCAGGAGCGCGAGGCAGCGGATCTTGCCGGCCTCGAGCTGCGCGCTCGCTTCGGCGAGGTCGAGCGTGGCGGCGTCGGTGTGGCCGCCGAGGAGCGCCGTCATGGCCTCGCCGCCTCCCTGGAACGGCACGTAGACGAGCTTGGTGGGGTCGACTCCGGCGGCCTTCGCGAACACCGCCGTCTTGATGTGGTCGAGGCTGCCCGGCGCGGACCCGCCCGCGAACGAGACGGACGTCGGGTTCGCCTTGAGCGCCGCGACGAGGTCGGCGAGCGTCTTGTACCTGGAGTCGGCGCGCACGAAGAACCCGCCGTACTCGGCCGCGATCTGCGCGAGCGGCACCACGTCCGAGTAGCTGTGCGGCGTCCGGCCGGCAGCCATGGTGAAGGTGAGCGAGTTCGAGGCGGCCACGAGAACGTCGCCGTCGCCCTTGCGCTTCGCCACCACGTTCGCGATGGCGACCGCGCCGCTGCCGCCCGGCATGTTCGTCACGTACATCGTGCTCTTCAGCGCGCCGGTCTTCTGGAGGACGTTCGCGGAGGTCCGGCAGATGGTGTCCCAGCCGCCGCCCGGGTTCGCGGGGGCGATGCACTCGGGCCGCTCCGGCGAGAAGGCTGCCGCCGCGGGCGCGGCGAAGGCGGTGACGGCGATCGCCGCGGCGGCCAGCGCTGCGCGGCGGGAGGGGGCGTTCGGGATCCGGTTCATCGGAGTTCCTCTGGACAGGGGTGGAGCGACGCCGCCGATGGTAGCGGCGTCAACCTGTCGCGACGCTGTCGCGCGTGATCAGCGCGCCGGCGCGTTGCGCCAGCGGCGGATGAAGTCGGCGCGCTTCGAGCCGTCGAGGAACACGAGCAGGCTCGGCCCCACGTGGATGGGCTTCAGCCGCGCGCCGAGGTCCCGCGCGAGCGCCGCCGCGGTGTTCTCGCCCTCGACGTCGCTGCGGATGGAGAACATGGCGCAGCGGCGCGCCATCACGTCCTGGCCCCGGCGTGACAGGATGTAGTCGAGGAACACGCGCGCGGCGTTCGGGTGCGGCGCGGTCTTCGCGATGAGCGCGATCCGCGACGCGGCGAGCACGTAGTCCTTCGGGTAGACGACGGCGAGGTCGGGGTGCCGGCGTGCCGCGACCAGCGCGTACGAGCCGTTCACGTTGAACGCGAGCAGCTCCTCCCCGTCGCGCACGCGCTCGATCATGCGCGCGGTCGTGCCGTGCAGCGCGAGCCCGGCGCGCGCGTAGGCGCGCAGCGTCTCCGGGAACCCCGGATCGATGCGGCTGTCCTGCGTGAGGAGGAGGTACCCGATGGCGCTCCGCTCCGGGTCGTAGGTCCCGATGCGGCCGCGCAGCCGCTCCGGCTGAGCGTCGATCCATCGCGCGAGGTCGGCGTGCGTCTGCGGCACCTCGGCGGGCGGGAGGCGCCGGCGGTCGTGGATGAACACGAACGGCTCGAGCGTCGTGCCGAACGCCTCGTTCCGCCAGGCCGCCCACGGCGCGAGCTTCGCGCCCTCGGGGCTGTCGTACGCCGCCGCGAACCCGTCGTTCGCGAGCTTCATCTGGAGGTCCATGGCGGGGCTCCAGAGGACGTCCGCGATCGGCCTCCCCGACGACACCTCGTCGAGGAACCGCTCCTGGATCTCGGCCGTGTTGAGGTCGAGGTACTCGACGTGGATGCGGGGGTAGAGTGCGGCGAAGTCGGCGAGGAGCGGGGCGACCACGTCGACGTCCGTCGCGGCATACACGACGACCTTGCCCTCCTGGAGCGCCGCCGCGACGACGTTCGCGGAGGTCTGCGGGGGCGGCGCGTCGGTCGCGGCGGCGGAACCGGCGAGCGCCAGGGCGGCGGCGAGGGCCGCTCGGGCGTGGCGGGAGGGGTCAGCCAAGGCGCGGTATGATGCCACGCCCGCCGAGCGCGGGTCATCCGCATGCGCCTGCTCGTCGTCGAGGACAACCCGGCCCTGGGCCGCGACGTGGCGAGCGCGTTCCGCGCGAAGGGTCACACGGTCGAGCTCGTCGCGAGCGGCGAGGACGCGGACACCTCCCTGCGCACCCAGGTGTACGATCTCGTCATCCTCGACATCGGCCTCCCGGACCTCGACGGGCTCGAGGTCCTGCGCCGCCTGCGCCACCGGCGATCCCGCGTGCCCGTGCTCGTCCTCACCGCGCACGACGCGCTCGAGGACCGCGTGCAGGGCCTGAACCTCGGCGCGGACGACTACTTGTGCAAGCCGTTCGCGCTCGCGGAGCTGGAGGCGCGGGCGGGCGCCCTCATCCGGCGCGGCGTCGGCGGCGCGGCCGCGGTGATGACGCACGGCCGGCTCGCGCTCGACACCGGCGCGCGCCAGGCCTTCGTCGACGGCGTCCCGCTCGACCTGCCGCGGCGCGAGCTGAACCTCCTCGAGCTCCTCCTCGTCCAGCGCGGCCAGGTGGTCCCGAAGCACGTCCTGCTCGAGAAGCTGTTCGGGCTCGACGACGAGCCGGGGGTGAACGCCGTCGAGATCTACGTCCACCGGCTGCGCAAGAAGCTCGAGCCCGTCGGCGTCAGCATCCGGACCGTGCGCGGGCTCGGGTACCTCCTGGAGAACGCGTGACGCGGGGCACGCTGCGCGCCCGGCTCCTCCGCTGGCTCCTCCTCCCGCTCGGCGTCCTCTGGGTCGTCGACGCCGTGCACACCTTCCTCACCGTCCGTGGGGCCATCAACGCCGCGTACGACCGCTCGCTGTACGCGTCGGCCCTCGCCATCTCCGAGCGCGTGACCCTCACCGGCACCGTCCCGACCGTCGACATCCCGCCGCTCGCGCTCGAGGTGCTCGACACCGCCAGCCAGGAGCGCCTCTTCTATCGCGTCGCGTACTTCGCCGAGGGCGGTGGCGAGACGTTCCTCACGGGCTACCGCGACCTGCCGCGCCCGCCGGGGACGGCGGAGGGCGCCCTCTACTACGATGCCACCTACCGCGGCGATCCGGTGCGCGTGAGCGCCCTCGCGACGCGCTATCCCACGGAGCCGCCCACGTCCGTCCTCGTGCAGGTGGCGGAGACCGTCGGCGGGCGTGGCTCCCGTACGCGCGAGCTGGTCCTCCGCGAGGCGCTCGCGCAGCTCGCGGTGATCCTGCTCGCCGCCGGGATCCTGTGGTTCGGCGTGTCTCGCGGGCTGCGCCCGCTCACCGAGGCGAGCGGCACGGTGGCCCGCCGCTCCGCCGACGACCTCGCGCCCATCGAGGTCCGGCGCGCGCCGGCCGAGATCGCGCCGCTCGTCCGCGCCGTGAACGACCTCATGGAGCGGCTCCGGCGCACGATCGCCGCGCAGCGGCGGTTCATCTCCGACGCGTCCCACCAGCTCCGCACGCCGCTCGCCGTCATCCAGACGAAGGCCGAGCTCGTGCTCCGCGAGGAGGACCCGGCCGCGGTCGTGTCGGCCGTCGTCGACCTGCACGAGCACTCCCGCGCCACGACGCGCCTCGCCAACCAGCTCCTCTCGCTCGCGCGCAGCGAGCCGGGGCAGGGCGGCGAGGCGCGCCGGCTCGACCTCGACGCGCTCGCGCGAGACGCCTGCGCGGCCCACGTCTCCGACGCGTTCGGGCGGGGCGTGGACCTCGGATACGAGGGGCAGGGGCCGGTGTTCGTGGCCGGCCGCGAGGTGCTCCTCCGCGAGGCGATCGCGAACCTCGTCCAGAACGCGGTCGCGTACGGCGCGCGACCGGGGACCGTGACGGTGAGCGTGGCGCGGCCGGCGGCCGGCGAGGTCGTGCTCGCCGTGGAGGACGACGGCCCGGGCATCGCGCCCGCGGAGCGGGCCCGCGTCCTCGAGCGCTTCTATCGCGCGCCCGGCGCCCGCGGCGGGGGCGCCGGGCTCGGCCTCCCCATCGTGGCGCAGATCGCGGAGGGCCACGGGGCGGCGCTCCACCTCCTCGACGGCGCGGGCCGAAAGGGGCTCCGGGTCGAGCTGCGGTTCCCAGAGGCGCCGCAGCCGTGAGGGCCTGACGCCGCCGCGCTCGCGCGCACGAGCCGGGCGCTGCGCACCGCGGCGACAGCGGGGCGAAAGGTCGGCCGCGCCAGGATGGCGGCCATCACCCATCCCGACCGGCCGCGGCCGCTCCTCCCCGCGACCCCGGGCGCGTCCACCACGGAGCCCACATGACCCGAACCCTCGCAGCACTCGCCGCCGTCCTCCTCGCGACAGGCGCGCACGCGCAGACCGCCGCGCCGACCGCGAGCCCCGCGCCCCCGTCCGACGCCGCGACGCCCCCCGCCGCCACGTCCGCGGCGCCCGCCGCCCCCGCGCCGGCGGTGAGGCAGGAGAGGAAGCTCCCCACGGGCACCTTCGCGATCGGCGAGCGGAGCCAGATCAGCATCAACGGTCGCGCCTGGGCCGAGTGGAACAACGTCGGCGCGGACTCCGGCTCCGCGCCCGGCGCGACGAACGTCCCCGACCGGGCGCGGCTCAGCAACAACTCGTCGTACCTCCGCGTGCGCGGCGAGCACGAGTTCGCGACCGAGTGGAGGGCCATCGCCCAGATCGAGGCCGAGTTCGGCATCGACGGGGAGAACGGGCTGCCGTTCAGCGGGACGCGCAACACCGGCGTCGGCGTCGCCTCGCCGTTCGGCACGCTCATCCTCGGCCGGTGGGACTCGCCCATGAAGCAGACCACCATCGGCCTCGACCCGTTCGGCGGCACCGGCATCTTCGGCTACTACAACGTCTTCGGGCAGCAGCAGGCGAGCGCGACGAGCTCTGGCGCGAACCGCTGGGATCGCCGGCTCAACAACAGCCTCAGCTACACGTCTCCGTCCGTGGCGGGGTTCACCGCCCTCGCCGCCTACTCCGTCGGCGAGACGCCGCGGAGCGGGACCATCCCGGTGAACCCGTTCACCGCCTCGGGCGCCCTCCACTACAAGTACGGCCCGCTCTACCTCGGCGTCGCCTACGAGTACCGCAGGGACTGCGGCAATCCCGACGCCGACGCGCCGGGCGGGGCGTCCTGCAACCAGGCGGCGCTCGGCTCCGCCACGCAGCCGAAGGGCACGGACCAGGGCATCCGCGCGGGCGCGTCGTACGCGTTCAAGTCGACGTTCACGAAGCTCTCCGTGGCGTACGAGCACATCTCCCTCGAGGCCGCCGCGATCCCCACCGCGCCGAAGAAGACGCTGAGCCGCGACGCCTACTGGGGATCCATCACCCAGGGCATCTTCACGAACCGTCACCAGCTCATCCTGAACTACGGCGTCGCGACGAGCGTGAGCGGCCAGAACGTGTTCGCCGACGACTCCGGGACCGGCGCGTCCTACGTGACCGCCGCGTACCGGTTCTGGCTCTACCCCGACACCGACGTGTACGCGGCCTTCACGCAGGTGACGAACGAGCGGAACGCCTCGTACCGCTTCGGCTCGGGCAACTTCGGCAACGTGCCCGTGGGGTCGACGTCCACGGGCTGGGGCGGAGGCATCCGGTACATGTTCTGAATCGAAGCGCTCGGCCCCCCACCTCCGGGGCGGGGGTGCGCGCGGGCGAGGGGCGGCGCCGGGGAGACGGGCCCGGTGCCGCCCCTCGTGTCTTCCTCCCCGCCCGGGCGTCCCACGGGTGCGGGAAGCCCATCCCGACGTTGACGCGGCCGCGCGCGCGGACCATAGGGGCGCGCACGGCGCGGACGAGGATGGCGTACCGGCGCGGCGCTCCGGCTCACGGGGAGCGGTCCGCCGCGCCCGGCTCCGCCGCGGCTTCCTCGCCCGCGTCGACCGGCGTCCGCCGACAACTCGGGTCTCCGTCGTCACGTGGCGTCACCGGCACCTTCCGAAGGCAGCAGGAGGAAGCGCATGCCGTCCACGAACCGAATCCGTCCCCTCGCGGTCGCCCTCGCCCTCGCCCCGGCGTGGGCTCTCGCGCACGAGCACGATCACGATCGCGCGACGCCCGAGAAGTTCGGCCGCGTCCACTTCCCGACCTCGTGCAGCCGCGAGGTCCAGCCGGCCTTCGAGCGGGCCGTCGCGATGCTCCACTCGTTCGCGTACGTGCCCGCGGCGAAGGCGTTCGAGGACGTCGCCGCGAAGGAGCCCGCCTGCGGCATGGCCCAGTGGGGCGTCGCCATGACGTACTTCCACGTGATCTGGGGGCCGCCGACCGACTCCGAGTTCGCCGCCGGCCGCGCCGCGGCGCAGAAGGCGGTGGCGACGGGCGCGCGGACCGCCCGCGAGCGCGACTACATCGCCGCGATCGCCGCGTACTACGAGGGCGACGGCGTCCCGCATCCGGCGCGGGTCGCCGCGTTCGAGAAGGCGATGGCCGCGGTCGAGGCGCGGAGCCCGACCGACCACGAGGCGGCGATCTTCCACGCGCTCTCCATCCTCGGGCTCGCGTACAACGCGCCGCCCGACAAGACCTACGCGCGGCAGAAGGAGGCGGCGGCGACGCTGAACCGGATGCTGAAGCTCGAGCCGGAGCACCCCGGCATCGCGCACTACATGATCCACTCGTTCGACTACCCCGAGCTCGCCCAGCTCGCGCTCCCGGCCGCCCGCGCGTACGCGAAGATCGCGCCCTCGGCGCCGCACGCGCTCCACATGCCGTCGCACATCTTCACGCGCCTCGGCATGTGGAAGGACTCGATCGCATCGAACATCGCGTCCGCCGACGCGGCGCAGGCGTCGATGGCGAGGACCCACCCCGGCGCGACCGCCTTCGACGCGCTGCACGCGATGGACTACCTCGAGTACGCCTACCTCCAGACCGGGCAGGACCGGAAGGCCCGCGAGATCGCGGAGCGCGTCACCGCGTCCACGACCTTCGACGTCGCCCAGTTCGCCGCCGCGTACGCGCTCGCAGCCGTCCCGGCGCGGTACGCGCTGGAGCGGCGCGCATGGCCAGAGGCCGCGGCGCTGGAGCTCCGGCCGGAGGCGTTCCCGTGGGCGAAGTACCGCTGGGCAGAGGCGAACGTCCACTTCGCGCGGGCCGTCGGCGCGGCCCGCGCCGGGGACCTCGACCGCGCGCGCCGGGCCGTTGCGACGCTCGCGGAGATCCAGGCGGGCCTCCAGGGGCAGAAGGGCTTCGACTGGGCGACGCCGGTCGAGGTGCAGCGGCGCGCGGCCGCGGCCTGGCTCGCACGCGCGGAGCGGAACGACGCGGAGGCGCTGTCGCTCCTGCGCTCGGCGGCCGACCTCGAGGACTCGACGGACAAGCACCCGGTGACGCCGGGAGTGATCCTCCCCGCCCGCGAGCAGCTCGGCGATCTGCTCGCCGAGCTCGGCAAGCCCGGCGAGGCGCTCGCGGAGTACGAGCGGTCGCTCCGCTCCGCGCCGGCGCGCTTCAACGCGTACGACGGCGCCGCCCGCGCCGCGGACGGCGCCGGGATGAAGAAGGAGGCGAAGGCGTATCGCGCGAAGCTGCGCGCGCTGTGCGGCGGGTCGCTGCCGGACCGCTCCGCCCTCGCGAAGACGGCCGCGCGGTAGCCGGGCGCGCGGACCGGGCGCCCTCGCGAGAGTCGACCGGCGGCGCCCACCGGAGATATGGTCGAGAGCATGCCGGGTCGATCGCCCGAGGGCGCCTCCGCGCGCCGCACGGCGCGGGCCCACCTGCGCGTCGCGGCGGCGCTGCGGAAGAAGGGCGCCGCGTGCGTCGCCGTGGCGAAGGCCTTCCGGACCGCCGCCGAAGCGGCCCGGCGCGAAGGCGGCCCCGACGGCGCGCGCGAGGGGCCGCGCGAGCTCGAGGCGGCGGTGTCCCTCCGGTTCGCCCGAACCGAGGAGCGCGAGGCCGCGACGTGCGAGCAGGAGGCGAGGACGGCGGAGTCTCGCGCGGCGAGGGCGGCCGCCCGCTCCGCGCGCGCGCGGTGAGGAACGGAGGCGAGGGACGTGCCCGACGAATCGGCGAGATACCTGCGCATCGTCGCTCTCGCGATCGCCGCGGCGCTCGGCGCCTGGACCGCGCGCGCGTGCTACCGCGCGCGCAGCCGGGGCGTGCCGGGGTCCGACGCGGCCGTGTGGGTCTGCATCGCGCTGGTGTACCTGCTCATGGCCGAGACGAAGATGGCGAGGGTGCTCGGAGGGCTGAAGGGCTTCGGCCTGTGGCTCCGCGCAGTCGCGAAGGAGTACCACCTGTACGCGGGCCGCCGCTCGTTCCAGGTGGCCGCGACGCTCGCCGTTGCGGCGATCATCCTC
>DASSQM010000368.1:0-4136 GCA_035702465.1 Anaeromyxobacter sp.
CGGTCGACGTGACGTCCGGTGCGGCCGTCGTGGGCGCGCTGCTCCCGCTGCCGGCGTACGCGCCGGGTGCCCTGGCGTTCTGCGGGGCGACCGGCTACGTCGCGGATCGAGCGTCCGGCGCCGTGCTCCGGTACGATCCCGGCTCGCGCTCGATCACCGCGACCCAGACGCTGTGCCCGGCCCCTTCCCAGACCTCCGCCGCGTTCGTCTCCGCGCTCGCATGTGGAACGTAGGGCCGCTCGCCGCCTGCGTCGCGATCGCCACCGCCGCGGGGACGGCGGCGGCGCCGGCGCGCGCCGCGGACGAGCTGCGCCCGCCCGGGAAGGGTGCCGCCCGCGGCGGCTTCCTGTGGGTCGGCGAACGCCCCGCAGCGGCGCCGCGCCGGGTGGTGGTGCTCGCGCCGAGCCTCACGGACGTCGTGCTCGCCATGGGCCTGCGCGACCGCCTCGCCGGCGTGACGAGGCTCGACGACGCGCCCGAGGTGGCCGGCCTCCCGCGCGTGGGCGGGTTCCTCGATCCGAACCCGGAGGCGGTGCTCGGGCTGTCGCCCGACCTCGTGCTGTGGGTGACGGACGGTGGGGCGCTCGCGGCGGTGCGCCGCATCGCGGAGCTTTCGCGCGCCTCGCGGCGCCCCTTCCCCGTCCTCGCCATCGAGATCGACACGCTCGCGGACGTCCTCGCGACGCCCCGCATCGTCGGCGACGCGCTGCACGAGGGCGAGCGCGGCGAGGCGCTCGCGCGCAAGCTCCGCGACGACGTCGAGGGGGTGAGGCGGCGGACGGCCGGGCTCCCGAGGAGGCGCGTCCTCTTCGTCGTGGGGCGCGAGCCGCTCGTCGTGGCCGGGCCGGGGAGCTTCCCCGAGGAGCTCCTCGCCATCTGCGGCGCGGAGAGCGTCGTGCGCGGCGAGCGGCCCTGGCCGGTGTACCCCCTCGAGAAAGCGGTCGCGGACGATCCCGACGTCGTGGTGGACGCGGCGGTGCAGGAGCCCGCGGACGGCATCCGCCGCCTCGCCGCCATCCCGGCGGTGCGTCGCGGCGACGTGGTCCGGCTCCGGAACGACGACCTCATCCGGCCCGGCCCGCGCATGATCCGCGGCCTGGAGGAGCTCTTCCGCGCGCTCCACCCGGAGGCGGCGCGGTGATGGCGCATCCCACTTGCAGTGACGCTCGAGACGGAGGGTACGGACTCGGCAACGGGGTGCCGCCGTGAGCGGCGCGCGCACGGCGCGGCTCGCGGTCGCGCTCGCCGCCGGCGCGGCCGCGCTCGTCGCCGCCTCCGCGCTGTCGGCGGCGCTCGGCGCGCAGCCGATCTCGCTCCGGAGCGCGCTCGGCGGCGTGGAGCCGGACGCGACCATCCTCTTCTCGCTGCGGCTGCCGCGCGTCGCGCTCGCGGCCATCGTGGGCTGCGCGCTCGCCACCGCGGGGGCCGCGCTCCAGGCGCTGCTGCGGAACCCGCTCGCGGAGCCGTTCATCCTCGGGGTCTCCGGCGGGGCGGCGCTGGGCGGGTCGATCGTGCTCGTCGCCGCCGTGGCGCTCGCGCGGCTCGGCGGCGCGGGCGGCGCTCCGGCGGGCGCGGCGCCTTCGGTGGCGGCCGGCGCCGTCGCCGGCGCGGCGATCTCCACGTTCGTCGTCTTCGGCCTCGGCCGCATCGGTGGCCGGCTCGTGCCCGAGGCCGCGCTGCTCGTGGGCATCGTCTTCAACTCGTTCGTGGCGGGCGTCATCACGCTCATGAAGCTCCTCGTCCCCGCGGAGCAGGCGGGCCGGCTCACGTACTGGCTCGTCGGCGCCGTCGGCAACGAGTCGGGGGGCACCCTCGCGCTCGGCGCGGCGGTGGTCGGGCTCGCGGTCGCGGCCCTCGTGGCGCTCTCCGCGCGCGTGAACCTGCTCACGCTCGCCGACGAGGAGGCGGCCTCGCTCGGCGTCGACGTCCCGCGCACGCGCGCCACGGTGTTCTTCGCGGCGAGCGCGGCGACGGGCGCGGCGGTCGCGCTCGGCGGCATGGTCGGCTTCGTGGGCCTCATCGTGCCGCACGTCGCGCGGCGGCTCGTGGGGCCCGATCACCGGCTCCTCCTCCCCGCCTCGGCGCTGTTCGGCGCGGCGTTCCTCGTCCTCGCGGACGCCGCGGCGCGCCTCGCGTTCCTGCCGCTCGGCACCGAGCCGCCCGTCGGCGCCGTCACAGCCTTCATCGGCGGGCCGTTCTTCCTGTGGCTCCTGCGCCGCACCGAGGCGCGCGAGGGCGCGTCGCGATGACCGCCGGCGCCCCGGGCCCGTGGCCGGATCCGCTCGTCGACGTGCGCGGCGCCTCGTTCTCGTACGGGGGCGCGCCCGCGCTCGACGGCGTCACCTTCCAGGCGCGTGCGGGCGAGTTCGTGGGGCTGCTCGGGCCGAACGGCGCGGGGAAGTCCACGCTCGTGCGCCTCGTGGCGGGGCTCCTCGCGCCCGCGTCCGGCGAGGTGCGCCTCGCCGGCCTCGATCCGCGCCGCGCCCCGCGAGGCCACGTCGCGCGGGTGTGCGCGCTCGTCCCGCAGGAGCCGCGGGTGGCCTGGCCATTCACGGTGCGCGAAGCGGTGATGATGGGGCGCGCGCCGCGCCAGGGCCTGCTCGCGCGGGCGACCCGCTTCGACGAGGGCGCGGTCGAGGGCGCCCTCCGCGCGTGCGACCTCGTCCACCTCGCCGATCGCCGGCTCGACGCGCTCTCCGGCGGCGAGCGGCGGCGCGTCTTCTTCGCGCGCGCGCTGGCGCAGGAGCCGCGGGTGCTGCTGCTCGACGAGCCCACGGCGTTCCTCGACCTCGGCCACCAGGTCGCCGCGATGCGGATGGCGCAGGAGGCGGCGCGGGGCGGCCTCTGCGTCGTCGCGGTCCTCCACGACCTGAACCTCGCGGCCGCGGCCTGCCAGCGCGTCGCGGTGCTCTCGCGCGGCCGCATCGACGCGGAGGGGCCGCCGGCGGACGTGCTGACGGAGGCGCGGGTGCGCGCGGTGTGGGAGGCGGCGGTCTGGCGCGGCGAGAACGCCGCCACCGGCGCGGCGGTGGTGCTGCCCGTGCTGCCGCCGCGGTGAGCGACCGCCGGCTACTGGAAGAGGAACAGCTTCATCGTCGCGGCGATCGTCCGCGAGCTCGCGTCGTCGAGGCTCTGCCGGTACCCGACGTCGAGCGCGATCCCGGTCTGCGTGACGATGCCGGCGCCGAGGGACCACCACCGCGTCGAGAGGGTCTCGTCCCGCTGCCAACCGGCGCGGACGGGGACGAGGTTGCCGAGCAGGACCTCGACGCCCGCGCCGTAGCGGTTCGTGGTCTTGCCGCTTCGGTCGAAGTCGGCGCGCCAGTCGCCCGTCACCTGGAACGAGCGATCGTTCCCGAGCCCCACGCCGACGCCGGCGCCGCGGGGCGCGACGAGCTCGTTCGCGATCGGCACGAGGTTGTAGCCCGCCGCGCCGATGGAGAAGCTCTCGTTCACCTGCCAGAAGAGCCCCGCGTCGGCGGTCGCGGCGCTCGCGTTCTTCGGGCCCTTCACCGACAGGTACTTGCCCGAGACCGCGAGCGTCAGCCCCTGCGCGATGGGGCCGCCGAGCATGACGTGCCAGATGCCTCCCTCGAACAGGCCGCGCTGCGCGCGGAGGTACGAGATGCCGCCGGACACCGGCCCGGAGAGCGAGTCCACCACCGAGCCGCCGAAGAGCTCCGCCGACGTCTCCGCGCCGCGGCGGTCCACGAGCAGGAGCCCCTCGAGCGAGTAGCGCTTGCGCGCGGCGGCCGCGGCGGGGTTCAGGTACAGCCCCTCGTTGCTCGCCGCGACGCCGATGCCGGACGACAGCGCGAGCGCGCGCGGCCCCACGACGTCGGGGATGCCCATCGGCAGGGCCGGCTCGGCGGCGCGTGCGGCGCCGGCGACGAGGACGAGAAGGATCGTCGCACATGCGGACCGGAGGGTCACGGGCGGAGGATACGGAGAGGTCGCTGCCCCGGCAAGGACGCTTGTGACGCGTTTCGCGAACGCGCTACGGTCGACGTGTCGGGAAAGGCGGGGGTGCCCATGCGCAAGCGCGAGCTCGAGAGGTACCGCACGATCCTGCGAGGCCAGCTCGTGTCCCTCATCGGGAACGGCGAAGCCGCCGTCCACGAGATGGTCGGCGAGGG
>DASSQM010000369.1:0-4320 GCA_035702465.1 Anaeromyxobacter sp.
CCCTCGCGAGCGGGGCGAGGACGCGGATCCTCTCGGGCGCGGACGGATCGGGCGACGACGCCACCAGCTCGGCGGTTCCGTCGCCGTCCAGATCGGCGAGGGCGAAGCCGGAGCCGGTGGAGAGCGGCGCGGGGGGCGTCACCGGCCGGAGGTCGGGGCCGAGGAGCTCGAGGCGCAGATCGGTGCCGAGCGCCGCGAACGCGACGGGCGACGCCCGCGGCGCCGCCGCGACGCCGTAGAGCAGCCGGTCCGACCGCGGCGCGGCGCCCGGATCGACGAGCGGCGAGAGCAGATCGCGGAGCACGCCCGTCCCCGGCGCGAACGCGCCGAAGAGCCTGCCCGCCTCGCCCGCGCAGAGCGGCGCCGCGTCGAGCGCGCCCACGGTCTCGAGCCGGCCGCCGCGGAGGTCGAGCACCTCGCCCCGCGCCGCGCCCGCGCGGAGCAGGGCGATGCGACCGCCGCCGAAGTCGCCCACCGCGAGCGCGGCGGCGGGGTCGCGCACGGGCGGGAGGGGCTCCGGCGGGAAATCGCGCGAGGCGAGGCGCTCGCCGGACGGCGAGAGCACGACGACCGTCGACGCCGTCGCGGCGACGACGACGGGCCGCCCGGGCTCGCCGGCCTCGCCGACCGCGACGGCGAGCACGCGCCCGGGCACGCGCCCCAGCGGGCGGACGGAGGCGAACGGCGCGCCCGGCGGCCTCCCCTCGCGCGCGAGGAGCAGCGTCTCCGGGTCCGCCGGCGCGCGCGCCTGCACGACGCGCGGCGGAACGGCGCGCGCCTCGGGGCGCCGCTGCAGGAAGAACGACGCCCATGCCGGGATGAGCTCGCCCACGAGCGCGATCTCGCGACGGCCCGGCACGAGCCCGGCGCGCACGCGCAGGAGCCAGTCCTGGCCCGCGGAGCGGGCCGCCTCCTCCGCGTCGCCCGCCGCGCGGTGCGGCGTGACGGAGTAGCCCCGCGCCGCGAGCGCGGCGTCGAGCGCGGTGCCGAGCGTGGCGGCGAGCGCGGGCGCGCGGGAGTCGACGGCGAGGAGCACGGCGCGCCGCCCCTCCGCCGGCGGGCCGACGTCCTCCGCGAGCGCGCGCGCCGCTGCGACCACCGCGGGCGGTGCGGCGCGGGCGGCGGGCGCGTCCAGCGCGAGGAGCGCGGCGACGGCGGCGGCGAGGATGCGCACGGCGGATCCCATCATAGCGGCGCCCCGGGCGGCGCCGCGGCCGCGTTCAGCGGTCGTCCATGAAGAAGTTCTGCGGGGCGGAGCCCTGCATCGCCGACGCGCCCGAGGAGGGCGCGGTGCCGGCGAGGAACGCGGCGAACGGCGCGTTCGCCTGGCGATCCGCGAGCAGCCCCGTGGCCGGATCGATGCGCGCGAGCTCGACGCCCGGCACGACCTGGAAGTCCGCCGGCGGCCGCGCGCCGACCGCGGCCTGCATGAACGAGAGCCAGGGCGGCAGCGCCGCGCCGGCGCCGGTCTCGCGCGGCCCGAGCGGCGCGTGATCGTCGAACCCGACCCACACGCCGGCCACGAGGTCCGGCGTGAAGCCGACGAACCACGCGTCGCGGTGGTCCTGGGCGGTGCCCGTCTTCGCGGCCACGGGCCGCCCGAGCGCCTTCGCCGCGGCGCCGGTCCCGTTCGTCACCACGCCGCGCATCATGTCCTCGAGCACGAACGCGACGTCCGGGCGCGTGCCGGACCCCGGGACGGCGAACGCGGGCGCGGCCGGCGCCGGCGGCGGCGCGCCGGGGGCCGGGTCGAGGGGGAGCGCGGCGGGCATCGGCGCGGGCGGAGGGGTCGCGGCCGCGGGGCCGTCGGGAGCGCCGGGCGCAGGCGCCGCGGGATCCGCGGCGGCCGGGGCGGCGGCGAGCGCGCTGCCGTCGGGCGCCACGCCGGGCACCGGCACCGACTTCGTCTCCTCGAGCACCTTGCCGTTCCGGTCGCGCACCCGCAGCACGAGGAGGGGCGGCGTCTCGAACCCGTTCGCCGCGATGGACGCGTACGCGTTCACGAGCTCGATCGGAACGACCTCTCCCGTGCCGAGCGCCATGGTGAGGTTCTTCGGGAGGTCCGCCGAGATGCCCATGCGATGCGCGAACGTCTGCACCGCGTCGACGCCGAGCGCGTCGACGAGCTTCACGGACACCGTGTTCTTCGAGTGCGCGAGCGCCGCACCGAGCAGCATGGGCCCGTCGAACTCGTCGCGCTCGAAGTTGCGCGGCTTCCACTCCTTTCCGGTCCAGGGGTCGCGATACAGGTCGGGCGTGTCGTAGACGACCGTCGCCGGCGTGAAGCGCCGAGACTCGATCGCTGCGCCCCACACGAACGGCTTGAACGCCGAGCCGGGCTGGCGCTTCGCCTGGAGCGCCCGGTTGAACTGCGACGTCCGGAAGTCGTACCCGCCCACGAGCGCGCGCACGCCGCGGGTGGCGGGGTCGATCGCCACGAGCGCGCCCTGCACGAGCGGGGTCTGCTCGAGCGACAGCGCGAGCGGCCGCTTCTCCCGGACGGTGCGATCGAGCGGGATCTTGCCGGGCATGACGCGCACGAGCACGACGTCGCCCGCGCGCACGACGGCGGAGACCTTCTTCGGGCTCGCCGTGGCGGACGTCGGGTTCCACTTGCGCGCCCAGGCGACGTCGGCGAGGCCGAGCGTCCCCTTCGCGTTCCCGAGATCGACCGTGGCGCTCGCGTCGGACGCCTCCGCGACGAGGCCCGCGTAGACCTCGCCCGTCTCGAGCACCCGCGCCCGCGCCATGCGCGCGACGCCCTGCTCCTCGGCGTCGTCGGGGTCGATCACCTTGGGGTTCACGCGCGAGAGATCCCACACGAGCACCTGGCCCGGGCGCCCCTCGACGCGCGCGATGCGCTCGCGCCAGAGCGGCAACGCCGCCTTGATCTGCGGCGGCTCGAGGTGGAGGAGAGGCCCGCGCCATCCCTGGCGCTTGTCGACGGCGCGCAGCCCGGCCTGCAGCGCCGCCTCCGCGTACCGCTGGAGCGTCGGGTCCATGGCGACGTCGACCTGCAGGCCGACCTTCTCCACCGCCTCGGCGCCGTAGCGCTCGTCGAGATACCTCCGCACGGCGTCCGCGTAGAAGTCGCCCGGCGGATCGTCCTCGGGCGGGCGCACCACGATCGGCCTCGCCGCCTCCGCGTCCGCCTGCGCCTTCTTGATGAAGCCCTCCTCCGCCATCCGGCGCAGCACGTACCGCTGCCGCTCCTTCGCCGAGGCGGGGTGGTTCACGGGCGAGTGGCGCATCGGCGACTGCACGAGGCCGGCGAGGGTCGCCGCCTCGCCCAGGCCGAGCTCCTTCGCCGGCTTGCCGAAGTAGAAGCGGCTCGCCTCCTCCACGCCGTAGCGCAGGTGCCCGAAGTAGATCTGGTTCAGGTAGAGGAAGAGGATCTCGTCCTTCGTCAGGTTCTTCTCGAGGCGCGGCGCGAGGACGAGCTCCTTGAGCTTCCGCTTCAGCTTCCAGTCGGAGGAGAGGAGGAACGTCTTCACGACCTGCTGCGTGATGGTGGAGCCGCCGCACGCGACGCCTGCGCGGAGGAGCCCCTTCACCGCGCAGCGCGCGATGGCGAGGTAGTTGACGCCCTCGTGCTCGTAGAAGTGCGCGTCCTCGGCGGCGAGCACCGCCTGGCGCAGCACGAGCGGGATCTCCTCGAGCGGGACGACGGTGCGGCGCTCGCGCGCGAAGACGAAGACCTCCTGGCCGTTCACCCCGAACACGCGCGTCGAGACGAGCGGCTCGTAGTCCTTGAGGGTGTCGAACGCGGGCAGCTCGCGCGACCACACCACGAGGAGGCCGCCCCCGCCGAGCAGGAGGGCCAGGCCGGCGAGCGCCAGCCAGCGCGCCCGCCTGCGGAGACGAGGGGAGAGAGAGGCGAGGATCCGCACGAGCCGGCGCACGATAGCGCCGGGAGCGGCGGGGGGCAAAGCGGTGGTTTCGCGGGGGGTGGGCATCTCTCCGAGCCGTCGAGAGCAGGGGGCGTGCCAGAAGTCGGAACGCTCGGAATGGGCGGCAATTCCCACCCCGTGTGGCGCGCGAGACACGCAGCGGGTTGCGTCCCCCGCGCCGGGCCCTGCGGGCCCGTCACGGGGGCCGCATCGGGGGACGGATCACGCCCACACGAACCACGCCCGACACGCGATCACGCCACACGAGCCGGATCCGATGGGCGGCCGATCCCGCGCGGACGACCGCCGAGCCCCGGAGTAACAACGCCCCCCGACACCCGATCACGCGGCGCTCATTCTCGAGGCGACTCCCCAGGATCGGGAACGGTTCGTGATGCGTGACGCGTGTGGGGCGTGATCCGTGTGGACG
>DASSQM010000370.1:0-3707 GCA_035702465.1 Anaeromyxobacter sp.
ATGGGAGACGCCTCCCGCATCCACCCCGTGCTCATCGTGCTCGCGCTCGTCCTCGGCGAGCGCAGCGGGGGGATCGTCGGCGCGCTCCTTGCCGTACCCGTGGCGAGCGTCTTCGTCGCCATCTTCCGCTTCCTCCACAGAAGGCTCGCCGAGCTCGACGAGCGCGCGACCGCGACGTCCGCGGCCGTGCACGAACCCGTACCGGATGCGGCGCCGCGCGCGCCGCGCCCCTCCAAGGAGCAGACATGAGAATCGCCGCCGTGGTCGCCTCGCTCGCAGTCCTCCTCGCCGCGCCGGCCGCCGCGCAGGAGCCGAAGTCCGACGCCGCCAAGCCGGAGGCGGGGAAGCCCGAGGCGTCGAAGCCGGAGGCGGGCAAGGCGGACGCGCAGAAGCCCGCGGCGTCCCCGAAGGTGGACACGTCGAAGGCCCTCTACGGCCTCGGGCTCGCCGTCGCGCGCAGCCTCGACACCTTCTCGCTCTCGCCGGGCGAGCTCGACCAGGTCATCAAGGGGATCAAGGACGGCGTGAGCGGCAAGCCGAAGATGGCGCTCGACCAGAGCGTGCAGAGCGCGGTGAACGACCTCGCCCGCGCGCGCGCGCCGAAGGCCGCCGAGAAGGCCGCCACGAAGGAGAAGGAGAGCGGCGCGCCCTACCTCGCGAAGATGGCGAAGACCGCCGGGGCGAAGAAGACGCCGTCCGGCGCCATCGTCATCGTCGAGAAGGAGGGCACCGGCGCCTCCCCGAAGGACACCGACAAGGTGAAGGTGAACTACACCGGCACGCTCGTAAACGGCATGGTCTTCGACAGCTCCCAGGGCCGCGGCCCGGCGGAGTTCCCGCTGAACCAGGTCGTGAAGTGCTGGACCGAGGCGCTCCAGCTCATGAAGGTGGGCGGCAAGGCGAAGATCGTCTGCCCGTCCGAGATCGCGTATGGCGAGCGCGGGAGCCCGCCCGTCATCCCGGGCAATGCCGTGCTCACGTTCGAGGTCGAGCTCCTCGACATCGTCAAGTAACGGGCCGCGGGTCCCTTGGCGCGCCGCGAAGGGCGGCGCGCTTCCCGCGGGGAGGGTCTACGCCCCTCCCCCAGCTTCGCTGGGACCCCCACCCTGGTACCGCTCATGTCGTTGCGCGCCCGACGCCGCGCGCCATGATCGCGCCATGCCCGACGACCTCGTCCTCTACGGAAACGACGATTACACGAGCCCCTACGTCTTCTCCGCGTTCGTCACGATCGAGGAGAAGAAGGTGCCGTATCGCCTCGAGACGCTCTCGCTGTCGAGGGGGGACCACCGCAAGGCCGACTACGCGGCCCCCTCGTACACCGGCCGCGTGCCCGCGATCCGGCACGGCGACTTCTGGCTCGCCGAGTCGTCCGCCATCGACGAGTACGTGGACGAGGCGTTCCCGCCGCCGGCGCATCCGCGCCTCTACCCGGAGGACGCCCGCGAGCGCGCGCGCGTTCGGATGATCCAGGCGTTCCTGCGCAGCGACCTCATGGGGCTCCGCCACGACCGGCCGACGTCCACGTTCTTCGGGGGCGAGGCGCCGAAGCCGCTCGGCGCCGACGGCAAGGCGGCCGCCGAGCGCCTCGTCGCGATCGCGGAGCGCTTCCTCCCGCAGGGCGCGTCGTTCGTGGCGCGGAGCTTCACGCCGGCGGACGCGGACCTCGCGCTCATGCTCCAGCGGCTCGTCGCGAACGGCGATCCCTGCCCGGACCGGCTCGCGGCGTACGCCCGCGCGATCTTCGCGCGCCCGTCCGTGCGGAAGTGGCTCGCGAAGACGAGGTGGAAGGATCGGTAGGGCTCACCGCAGCCGCTTCCAGTACAGGAGCTCGCCGACCTCGGGGAGCACGAGGGCCGGCAGCGCCCCCACGCGCACGTAGCCGTGCCGCTCGTAGAACCGCTGGGCGCCGACGTTGAAGTCGGAGACGAGCAGGAACGCGTGCGCGCTCCGCGCGGACGTCTCCGCCTCGAACGCGGCCAGGAGCGCCGCGCCCGTCCCCTTCCCCTCGGCGCCGGGGAGCATGGCGATGAGCTTCAGGTATCCGCCCATCGCGAGCGTCCCGTCGCGCAGGAACCAGGCGAGGCCGCTCACCGCGCCGCCTTCCTCCGCGACGAGGAGGCCCTCCCCGCGCGCGTGCGCCGCCGCGAGCGCGCGCTCCAGCGCGGCGGCGCCGCGACCGTAGCGGACCATGAGCGGCAGCTCGGCGAGCGCCCGCGCGAGGGCCGGGATCTCCGCGGGGTCGAGCGGCCTCGTGCGCACGCGGGCATCCTAGCGGAACGGGAGGATCGGGACCGGGACGACGCCGTCGGACGCGCGCACGACGGCGCGCTCGCCGGAGCCGAGGTCGAACCACAGCCGGGCCCAGCCGTCCGCGTCCTCGCGCCCGAGGAGCGCGGCGCCCTCGAGGGACAGCTCGAGCCCCGCCGCCGGCAGCGTCACCGTGAGCGCGCGGAGGGGGACCTCACCCGCGTTGTGCACCTCCGCCGCGCCGTCCGCGCGGTAGATCACCTCGACGTCGCCGAGGGCGCGCAGGCGATCCCCCACCTCGAACCAGGCGAGCGACGCGAGCGTGCCGGCGCGGGCGCGGGCGGCGATGCGCGCGAACGCGGCGTCGAGCGCCGGGTGGATCGCGAGCGACGCGCCCGACGAGATCACCGCGAGGCGCGCCCTGTGCGCGTCGGCGTGCGTCGTCGCCGCGGACGGCCCGAAGTAGGTGTGGCCGACGAAGAGGCCGCGCTCCGCCTCGAGCGCCTCGAGCGCCGGGGCCGAGAGCGCGGCCGCGAGCTCGGCGGGCGAGGCGTAGAACATCGACGAGCGGAAGACCCAGAGGCGCGGGTCGTTCGGCAGCGGGAAGATGGCCGGGCGCGCCGCGCCCGGATCGCCGCCGAGCACGTTCACGATGCGGGTGCCCGCCCGGCCGTCCACGTCGCCCGCCGCCCACACCCACCGCACGCCGGCGTCCTCGAGGAGATCGCGGATCCCCCACGGGCCGTCCCCGGCGCCGCGCGACGCGATCGCCTCGCAGTTCGTGTAGGGCTCGTGGTCGATCCACGTGACGGGCCGCCACGCGGCGGCCGAGGCGAGCCCGGCGCGCACGGCCTCGCGCCCGTCCCGGTCCGGCGTGATCGAGTGGAGCGCCACCTCGGAGCCGGAGACCGCGAGGTCGTCCGCGAGGAGGCGGATCTCCGGATCGTCGAGCGCGCCGGTGCGGGCGTGGGCGAAGAAGGTGCGGGTGATCTTGAGCCCGCGCCCGAGGAGGCCCGCGCCCACGCCGCCCTCGGCGCGTGGATCGGAGCTGCCCCACAGGACCGCGCGCAGCGCGGCGGCGTCCGTCCGGTCGGCGTGGTCCGTGAGCACGAGCGCGGCGCGGGCGCCCGCCGGCCACCGCTCCACCACCACCGGGAGGAACCGGCCGCCGGGGGCGAGCGGGTACAGCCCCGCGCGGAACCCGTCCACGTCGCCGGGCAGCCGCGGCGACGCGCGCACGCGGTGGCGCACCTCCAGCTCACCCCAGTCGATCGTGTGCGTGTGCTCGGATACCGGCAGGTGGTCGAGGCACGCCTCGTACGTCGAGAACGGGCGCTCGTCGGCGTCGTCGAGGAAGAGCGTCACGGCGGGGCCGTCGCGCCCGCGCTCGACGCTCGCCGCGGCGAGGCCCGGGCCGCCGGCGAGCACGGCGCGGCCGGCCGCGACGAGGAGGGGCG
>DASSQM010000371.1:0-3485 GCA_035702465.1 Anaeromyxobacter sp.
CACGAGCACGAGCCCCTTCGACAGATGGCAGAGGTCGAGCACCGCCTGCGAGACCCCCATCTCCTCGGCGCCGAGGATCTCGTTGGGGATCTGCCGCAGCACGGCGCCGATGCCCTTGCGGTCGGCGAAGACGTTCACCCGGAACCGCGCCGCCGCCGTCTCGTGCGCGAAGTCGGTGTCCTTGCGCGCGTGCCACTCCTCGCGGTTCTTCTCCGGCGCGATCGTCCAGAGCAGCTCCTTCAGCCGGTCGTGCGAGAGCGGCCCGTAGTCCTTCTCCGCCCTCATGTCGCCGTCGACGCGGAACGTCGGCGGGCAGTCCGTCGAGAGGTGGAGGTCCGACGCGCGGCGCGTGAGCATCGTGTCGAGGAGGGCGTCGAGCGCGAGGCGCGCGTCGGCGGGCGCCGAGAGCCGGGCGCTGCCGGACGCGGCGGCGACGGAGCCGGAGGGGCGCGCGCCGTTCGCGCGGAGCGCCGCCGGCGCCTCCACGGTGGGGCGGGTGGACGCGTCGGCGCGCACGCGGGGGACCACCGTCACCGTCGCGCCCCCGTCCGTCACGTCGACGCGCACCTCGACCGCGCCGTCGGGCGAGAGATACGGGAAGACGGTGAGCCCCTGCTGCCCGAACGCCTGCCGCAGGTCGTCCGGGACGATCTCCGCCACCGCGCCGAGGACCTGCTGACGCGTGAGGGCCTGACGGACGAGCGGGAGCGGTCCCCTGGGCGTCGCGAGGACCGCGCCGGCGCCCGCCTCGAGCCTCAGCTCGCGTGCGGACTGCGAGAAGAGCTTCTCGATGAACGGATCGATGCGGGCCATGCTCAGGGTCTCACGATCGCGACGCGCGCCACGTGGCGGCGGTTCACGAGCGCGATCGCGCGCTCCTCGGCGAGGCGGAAGAACGGCGCGGGCTCGTTCAGGAAGTCCTGCAGGCGGGCACGCTCGGGCGGGCGGACGTACGACACGGTGCCGCGGAGCGTCTCGCCGCCGTCGAGCAGCACCTCGACGCGGTGCTCGGTCGGCGCCGTGTCCACGCCGGCGGGCTCGAGCGCGCGGTCGACGCGCACGAGGGCGAGCGCCGAGCGGTTCAGGAACGTCATCGCCTCGGCGTCCTCGTCGAACGCGGGGACGAACTCGCCGCCGCCGTTCAGGAGGTCCAGCGGCCGCTCCGGCCCGGCGTGGCCGCACGCCGCCTCCGCGAGGAACAGCGAGATGCGCCGCACCCCGCCGCCCGGGAGCACGGCCTCGGCCGGGACCCTCCGCTTCGGCACGCGCAGCTCTTCCATGTCCGACGGTGCCCGTGCGAGCCGCGTGCCGCGCCGGCGCGCGAGCGCTGAGCGGATCGCGTCCCGAAAGCCGAGCCGATGCGTGCCCGAGCCGCGTGGAGCAGGCGACGCGCGGACCCGCCACGAGAACCCGGGGGTGCCGCGCCACCTGCGGCGCCGCCGCGCGCGCCGGACGCGACGCCGGCGCGTGTGGGTGCGGGTCGGTCCGCGACACACGGACCGTGCGTCCTGGCGAGCCCACCGGCGGTGATCCAGAATGAGCCCCGCGATCCCCGAGCTCGGGAGCCCCATGTACGCGCGGATGTACGCCTTCTACGGCGCGCTGTTCGGCCTCTGCTTCCCCGTCATCGGCACGATCATCCAGGCGGTGTCGTACCCGGAGCAGTTCGGCCTCAGCACCGCGGGGATGTGGAGGGCGGCGCGGGACTCGCCGCTCCTGTGGATCATCTTCACCGCGCCGTTCTTCCTGGGAGTGTTCGCGAGCGTGGCGGGGCGCCGGCAGGACCAGATGCTCGAGATCGAGAAGGCGCGGCGCGAGGGGTATCTCAAGACCGCGTCCGAGCTCTTCACGGCGGCGCAGTCGCTGCTCTCCACCGTGTCGTCGTTCTCGTCCATGACGTCCGAGACCGCCGCGTCGGTGCGCGAGACGACCGCGACCATGGGTCAGCTCGGGCACACCGCGACGAGGGCGGCGCTCACCGCGGAGACGGTGATCGGGCTCGCGCGCCAGGGCGAGCGGGCGTCGGAGGACGGGCTCCATGCGGTGGAGACGAGCCTCGCCGAGATGATGAAGCTCGCCGACGAGGTCCGCGCGCTGTCGCAGAAGATCGACGCGCTCTCCGGGCGGATGCGCGACATCTTCGAGATCGCGTCGGTGGTGAACTACGTGGCGGACCGCTCGCAGCGGCTCGCCGAGGCCGCGGCCGCGGAGTCCGCCAAGGCGACCGACGGCGCGCGCGGCTTCGGCGGGCTCGTGCAGGAGATGCGCAGCCACGCCGAGGAGGCGAAGCGCGCCGCAGGCCAGGTGAAGGGCATCCTCTCCGAGGTGCACAAGGCGATGCTCTCCGCGATGACCGCCGCGGAGGTCGGCGTGCGGCGGGCGGAGCAGGGTGCCACCGTCGCCTCGGGGACGGGCGAGACCATCCGGCGGCTCGCCACCGCGCTCCGGGACTCCTCGCAGGCCGCGAAGGAGATCGCCACGGTCGCGCAGCAGCAGGACCACGGCATCGACCAGGTCCTGAAGGCGATGAACGAGATCTACCTCGCGACGCAGGAGACGATGTCGTCCACGCACGCCGTCGCGACCGAGGCGAAGGCGCTCAACGACCTCGCGTCCGGCCTCAAGCGCGCCGTCGAGTCCTGACCCGCCGCGGCCCGCTCGCACGCCGCCGGCGCGCGTACAGCACGTCGACCTTGCCGGTGCGGCCGTCGTGGCGCTCCACGCGCTCGGGGATGACGCGCACGAGCGCGATGCCGCGCTCCCCAGGGCCCCCGGGGAACCAGCGCGTCCACGACGGATCCCAGAGCGCGAGGGCGAGCTTTCGATCGGAGATGACCTCGCCGGTGCCGGAGATCGACAGGGTGGTTCCGTCCTCGGCGTCGTAGAAGGCGAGCGCGCAGCGCGGATCCGCGGCCAGGTCGCGGCACTTGGTCGAGCGGAGCGCCGTGGCGAACCAGATCTCCTCTCCGCGCACCCGCTGCCGCATCGCCATCGGCCGGCAGTGGAGGTGCCCGTCCTCGCCTCGCGTCGTGAGCAGCGCGGTGCGGTAGCTGGCGAGCAGCGCGGCGTAGTCGCGGTCTTCGTGCATCGCGTCCTCCTGGGCACTCTTGTCGCGCGACCGGAGGGCGAGCGCAACTTCGTCGAGGTCGAGGTCGAGGTCGGGGTCGGGGTCGAGGTCGGGGTCGAGGTCGGCGTCGCGGCCGCGGTCGGCGTCGTGGTCGGGATCGGCGTCGAGGTCGGACATCGCGCGGTGTTTGATCCCACGGCCAACCCTGGCACACTCGAGGCGTGCACGCGCTCGCCTGCCTGGCGGCCGCCCTCCTGGTGTCGGCGCCCGTGGAGGTCCCGCTCGGCGGCGAGCCGCTCCCGCTCTCCATCTCGGTCGAGGTGCGGACGGCAGGCGGCGTCACCTCGACCCCGCCGCTCTCCTGGCGCACCCGCGCGGACGGCGCGATCGACGGCACGGCGTCGGGCCCGGGCTTCCG
>DASSQM010000372.1:0-3325 GCA_035702465.1 Anaeromyxobacter sp.
CTGCACGAGCCCCAGCGTCGGTGGCGCGGGCGGAGCGGCGCTGCCGACGAGGAACGGCGAGCGGGTGAGGAACAGCTCGTCGACGGCGCCCTCCGCATAATAGTGCGTCGTCGCCGTCGGCCCGCTCTCCACGAGGACGAGCGCGCCGGGGCCGAGGCCTGCGGCAGCGAGCGTCGCTGCGAGCGGGATCCAGCCCGGCCTTCCCTCGGGCACCACACTCGGCACCCGCGCGCCGCGCGCGCGGAGCCGCGCGGCCCCGGCGTCGCTGGTGACGACCATCGCGGGGACGGCGCCCGCGAACACGGGGCGCGAGAGGTCGACGTCGCCGCTCCCGGACACGATCACCTGGAGCGGCGCGGGAGGCTTGCCGAGCGCCGCGCGGAAGCGGCCGTACTCGGGCGCGAGCTCCGGGCAGATCGTCTCCGCGGTCCAGACGTGCGCACTCTCGGCGCGGAGGTTGCCGCTCCCCACGATCACCGCGTCGGCGGCGGCGCGGAGGATGCCCATGACGGCGCGGTCCTGCGCGTGGCCGCCGCTGATCTCGGCACCGCTGCCGCGCGGTGGATCGATGGCGACGATCCCGTCGAGCGTGGCGACGAAGTTCGCGAAGACGTGGGCGCGGTCGCGGCGGCGCGGCATACGCAGGGGGCCGCCGTAGACGGAGAGGAGCTCGGGCGGGAGCGGGAGGGGATCGCCTTCCGCTTCGTCGAAGAGGGTGGTGAGAGGGTCCATCGGGGCGCCTCCGCGCCCTTCACCCTAACCCCCGACGGCGGCGGGCGCCGGGCCAGCCTCGAACTCGACCAGCATCTCCCCCTCGACGACCTGGTCGCCGGGGCCGTAGCGGAACGCCTTCACGACGCCGTCGCTCGGGGCGCGGAGCGTGTGCTCCATCTTCATCGCCTCGAGGACGAGGAGCGCGCTGCCCTTCGCGACGGCGCGGCCGGGCTCGGCGAGGAGCGCGATCACCTTGCCGGGCATCGGCGCGGCGAGCCGGTGGTGGCGATCCTCGTCCACGCGGCGGCGGTGCGCGGCGTCCTCGCGGGCGAGGATCCACGAGCGGCCCTCGAGGAACACGTGCCGCCGCTCGCCGGCGGCCACCACGAACGCGCGGAGCGCGCGGTCGCCGAGGCGCGCGCGGAGCTCGCCGCCCCCGCCGAGCACGCCGCTCGCGGCGACACGCTCGGCGTCTCCCTCGAGAGCGAGCACGTAGCCGGCCGCACCGTACTCCACGGCCACGTCGCGCTCCTCGTCGCCGGCGCGGAACGAG
This sequence comes from Anaeromyxobacter sp., assembly GCA_035702465.1. Classification (GTDB taxonomy): domain Bacteria; phylum Myxococcota; class Myxococcia; order Myxococcales; family Anaeromyxobacteraceae; genus Anaeromyxobacter. The sequence goes on from DASSQM010000372.1 coordinate 1,268, forward strand.
ATCGTCCGCGTCGCACGGAAGCCGAGCCGCCACCCGTCGCGCGCGTCCCACGGCGAGGGCGGGGCCCCGACGCGGAGAGGCGCCTCGCGCAAGAGCTCCGCGAGCGCCGCGACGAAGAAGACCTCGCGCGGCGTCTCGCGGCGCGCCGGGAAGAGCCGCTCGCGCTCCCGCTCGATGAGCGCGGTGTCGAGGTCCGCCTTCGCGAACGACGGCGTCGCGACGAGGCGCGAGAGGAAGTCGACGTTGTTCGCGACCCCCGCCACGCGCACCTCGCCGAGCGCCGCACGGAGCCGCGCCAGCGCGAGCTCCCGCGTCTCGTCCCAGGCGACGAGCTTCGCGATCATCGGGTCGTAGAACGGCGTGATGGCGTCGCCCGCGTCGACGCCCGAGTCGACGCGCACGTGCGGCGACGGAGGGGGGAACGCCGCGGCGACGAGCGTGCCGGTGGACGGCAGGAACTCCCTGTCGGGATCCTCCGCGTAGATCCGCGCCTCGATGGCGTGCCCGCGCGCGCGGACCTCGTCCTGCCGGAGCGGCAGCGGCTCCCCGGCGGCGACGCGGAGCTGCCACTCCACGAGGTCGAGGCCGGTGATGAGCTCCGTCACCGGGTGCTCGACCTGGAGGCGCGTGTTCATCTCCATGAAGAAGAACTTGCCCGACGGGTCGAGCAGGAACTCGACGGTGCCCGCGCCGACGTAGCCGACGGCGCGCGCCGCCTCGACCGCCGCCGCCCCCATGGCGGTGCGGAGCGCAGGCGAGAGCCCGGGCGCGGGCGCCTCCTCGACCACCTTCTGGTGGCGGCGCTGCACGGAGCAATCGCGCTCGAACAGGTGCACGCACCCGCCGCGGCCGTCCGCGAACACCTGGATCTCGACGTGCCGGGGGCGGACGACCCACCGCTCGAGGAGGACGCGGTCGTCGCCGAACGCCTGCTTCGCCTCGCGGCGGCACGAGGCGAGCGCGGCGTCGAGGTCCTCGGGCCGGTCCACGCGGCGCATGCCCTTGCCGCCGCCGCCCGCGCTCGCCTTCACGAGCACCGGGTACCCGATCCGCCGCGCCTCGGCCGCGAGCCGCGCCGGGTCCTGGTCGTCGCCGTGGTAGCCCGGCGTCGTGGGGACGCCGGCCCTCTCCATGAGCGCCTTGGCGGCGGACTTGTCGCCCATGGCGCGGATGGCGGCCGCCGGCGGGCCGACGAAGGCGACGCCGGCCCGGGCGCAGGACTCCGCGAACTCCGCGTTCTCCGAGAGGAACCCGTACCCCGGGTGGATGGCCTCCGCGCCGGTCTCGCGCGCCGCCGCGAGGATGCGCTCCGCGCGGAGGTAGCTCTCGCGCGCGGGCGCCGGGCCGACCAGGACGGCCTCGTCCGCCTCGCGCACGTGCTTCGCGCCGGCGTCGGCCTCCGAGTGGACGGCGACGGTGCGGATGCCGAGGCGGCGGCACGTGCGGGCGACCCGGCACGCGATCTCGCCACGGTTCGCGATGAGGACCTTGTCGAACACGGCGGGCCCTTCTCACATCCGGTAGAGGGCGAAGCGGGGCGGCGGGATCGGCGCGTTCAGCGCCGCCGAGAGGGACAGCGCGAGGACGCGGCGGGTCTCCGCGGGATCGACGATGCCGTCGTCCCAGAGGCGCGCGGTCGCGTAGTACGGGTGGCCCTGGTGCTCGTACTGCGCGCGGATGGGAGCCTTGAACGCCTCCTCGTCCTCGCGGCTCCACGTCCCGCCGCCCGCCTCGATGCCGTCGCGCCGCACGGTGGCGAGGACGCTCGCCGCCTGCTCGCCGCCCATGACGGAGATGCGCGCGTTCGGCCACATCCACAGCTGTCGTGGCTCGTACGCGCGGCCGCACATCGCGTAGTTCCCGGCGCCGAAGGAGCCCCCGATGATGACGGTGATCTTCGGCACCTGGACGGTGGCGACCGCGGTCACCATCTTCGCGCCGTCCTTGGCGATGCCCTGGTTCTCGTACTTCCGCCCGACCATGAAGCCGGTGATGTTCTGGAGGAAGGCGAGCGGGATCGAGCGCTGCGCGCACAGCTCGACGAAGTGGGCGCCCTTC
>DASSQM010000373.1:0-2835 GCA_035702465.1 Anaeromyxobacter sp.
GCGCGCAGCACAGGGACGCGGGCGCGCACCGCGACCGCGAGGAACGCGCGGAGCGCCGCGCGGAGGTTCAGCGCCGCGAGCGGCGCGACGGGGGGGAGCGGCGCTCCCGCGAGCCGGTCGAGCACGACGGTCGCGAGCGACGCGCCGATCGACAGCGGGAGCACGAGCTTCGCGACCCGCGCGAGGTGGCGGAGGGCGCCGCGCCGGAAGGCGAGGAGCGAGACCCCGAGCGCGCCGGCGAGGACGCGCCAGTCGGAGACGGCGGACAGCGCGAACGCGGCCGCGATCCAGCCGGCGAGGAGCGCGCGGTCGGCGCGGGGCTCACGGCGCGGCATGGAGCTTCGCCTTCCGGAGCAGCGCGAGCGCCGCGAGCGTGTAGGCGCCCTCGACCGCGCCCGTGACGAGGAGGCTCGGGAGCATCGTCGCGGCGAGCACGACCGGAAAGCGCACCGGGAAGTACGCGGACGAGAGCTCGTGCTGCAGCCCGAGCACGAGCGCGATCGAGAGCGAGGAGACCTGCATCGCCACCCACGCCGCCGCGAACGCGGCGGGCCGCTCTCCGGCGCGACCGCGCAGCGCGCGGTGGACGAGCCACCCCGCGGCCGGGCCGAGAAAGCCCATGGCGAGCGCGTTCACCGCGAGCACCGTGATCCCCCCCGCGCCGAAGAAGAGCGCCTGGAGGAGGAGCACGAGCGCCTCGCACACGAACGCGACGAGCGGGTGGTAGACGAGCGCGAGCAGCGCCATGCCGACGAGGTGCGTGGAGGTCCCGCCCGGCACGGGGATGCGGATGGTCTGCACGGCGAGCGCGAGCGCGGTGAGGGAGCCCATCACCGGCAGCGCGTCGGCCGCCTTCGCGCCGAAGTGCCGCCGGGCCGCGACGGCGAAGAGCGGCGCCGCCACCGCGTACGACGGGATGGTGATCTCCGGCGAGAGGAAGCCGTCCGGGACGTGCATGGCTATGGCGCCACCCGGTTGCGTTGAGCGTAGCGAGGCGCAGGAGCCCCAGCCGAGGTCGGGCGCACGAGGAGCGAGCACCGCAGGCGTACCTGGAAGGTACGTCGAGGAGCGCAGCGACGAGTCCGCCCGAGATCGGCCGGGATCCTGCGCCGCAGTAGCTCAATGCAACCGGGTGTCGCCATCAGAGCCCCGCCGCCCAGGAGACGACCGCGGTGGCGCGGTACGCCTCGAGCCCCTCGCTCCCCTGCTGCTCGGACGCCTCGTGGAGGCGCGTCAGGGCGGCGCGCTTCACGCCGAGCGCGATGGCGAGGCGGCCGAGATGGGCGCGGGCGCCGAGCGCCGCGTAGAGGACGTCGCCGCCGGAGGCGCGGAGCGGCTCGAGCGACGCCGCCCCGGGGGCGCGCTCGCGATCGCGCGCGAGGCGGAGCCCGTTCAGCTCGCCGAGGACGTCGAGGCGGAACCTCGGCCGCGCCATCACGCGCCAGGCCGCCGCCGCGTTCACGCGCGTCTCCGCGCCGAACTCGTGGCGCGCGCCGTCCCCGTAGGTGTGGGGGAGGAAGCGCTGGTGGCTCGCGTCCGCGAGGAAGGTGAGCCGAGTCCCGACCTGCTTCAGGACGGCCGCCCCGAGGGTCCCGCTCGGCGCGCCGAAGCCGGTCTGCATCTCGGGCTCGAACGGCTCGCCGCGCGCGTCCCTGCGCGCGACGGAGCCGAGCGGAGCGGAGCCGGACGCCCAGAGGGAGAAGTGCCAGTCGCGGAGCTCGTCCAGGCTCTCCTTCTCCGGGACGAGCCGGAGCCCCTCGTCCCACTTCAGGCCGACCGCCGCGAGCAGGCTCGGGTCGCCGAGCCCGGCGCTCGTCCCGAGCGTGTCCTGCGCCTTCGCCGCGTACGGGGCGAACGCGTACGCCGACAGCCACGGGAGCAGCCCGACGCCCGCGCCGAGGGTGGTGAACGAGAAGTGCGCCTTGTTCACGGGCTCCGCGCGCTCGTAGCGCCGGAAGCGCGAGTACTCCTCCTTGCCGAGGAAGAGGAGCGTGCGCGCGGGGAGCGGCAGCGCCGAGGTGGTCTCGATCGCGGCGCCCGGGCCCTCCTCGCCGATGAATCCGCCGGCGGCGGTCCCGTGGTGCGCCCGCGCGGGGACCGCCGCGAGCAGGAGCGCGATCGCGGCCCACCGCCTGCGAAGGCTCACGCCGGAGACCTCCGGTGCTTCTGCACGGCCGCGAGCCCGGCGAAGACGAGGCCGACCACCAGGACCGCCCCGGCGAGCCGGACGATCCACGACATGGCGCCCTCCGCCTTCTCGGGCGCGACGGCCGGAGGCTTCGCGGAGACCGACAGGATCATGCCGTGCCCGGAGCCGTCCGCCACCTGGACGCGCCACGTGCCCGGCTGCGACGGCACGAACGCGAGCCACCCGTCGCGGTCGGTGCGCCCCTTCTGCCACGGGACCTTCGCGTCGCTGGGCGCGAAGATCTGGTACTCGGCGTAGGCGAGCGCGTCCTGGCCCGCATAGCGCGCGCGGACCGCCACGGCACCGCCGTAGACGACCTCGTGCGTGACCTCGTGCGCCGCGGCGGCGGAGGGCGCGAGGAGCGCGGCGAGCGCGAGGGCGCCGAGCCGGCTCACCTCGGCACCTCGAACGAGAGCGTCGCCTCGAGCACGTCGCTGTCCGCGTCCGGAGTGCCGAGCGGGCGCGTGACGCTCGCCGAGATGGTCTCGAGGCCTGCGTGGCGGACCGCGATGCGCGCCTCGCCCGACGACGCCGTCTCGGCGAGCTTGTCGTGCCCGATGGATACGACGGCGCCCGCGACGGGCCGGCCGTCGAGGAGCACGCGCACGGTCACCTTCTCGCCGAGGCGCGCCTTCGCGAGGTCCGTG
>DASSQM010000374.1:0-3590 GCA_035702465.1 Anaeromyxobacter sp.
ACGAGACCGACGGGCCGCTCAACGAGGAGCAGAGGCGCCAGGTGCAGTACGCGCAGCGCGCCGCAGACGGCATGCTGGAGCTCGTGAACGACCTCCTCGACCTGGCGCGGGTCGAGGCGGGAAAGACGGTGGTGCGGCCGGCGCCGTTCGAGGTACGCGAGCTCTTCGGTGCGCTGCGCGGCATGCTCCGGCCGCTCCTCGCCACGACCCAGGTGGCGCTCGTGTTCGAGGAGCCGCAGGGGATCCCCACGCTGCAGACCGACGAGTCGAAGGTCTCGCAGGTGCTCCGCAACTTCATCTCGAACGCGCTCAAGTTCACCGAGCGCGGAGAGGTCCGGGTCCTCGCGCGGTGGGACGGGGAGCGCGTCACCATCTCCGTCCGCGACACCGGCATCGGCATCGCACCGGAGGATCAGGAGCGCATCTTCGAGGAGTACACGCAGGTCGACTCGCCGCTCCAGCGCAAGGTGAAGGGCACGGGGCTCGGGCTCCCGCTGTCGCGCCGCCTCGCCGAGCTCCTCGGCGGGCGCATCGTCCTCGAGAGCGCGCCCGGGGTGGGCTCCACGTTCTCCCTCCAGATCCCGGCGATCTACCGCGGTCCGAGCGAGGCCCAGTCCATGGTGGACGTGGCGCGGCTCTACGATCCGACGCGGTTCCCGGTGCTCGTCGTGGAGGACAACTCCGAGACCGTCTTCGTGTACGAGAAGTTCCTCCGCGGCACGCCGTTCCAGGCGCTGCCGGTCTCGACCCTCGTGGAGGCGCGCCGCGTCCTCCACCGCGTCCGGCCGATCGCCGTCGTCCTCGACGTCATGCTGGGCAGCGAGAGCGCCTGGCCGTTCATCGACGAGGTGAAGTCCGACCCGGCCACGGCGGGCACCCCGATCTTCGTGGTGACGCTCGTCGCCAACGAGGAGCGCGCCCGCGCCCGCGGGGCCGACGACTTCGCCGAGAAGCCCGTGGAGCGCGAGTGGCTCCTCTCCCGCCTCTGGAGGGCCGCGGAGGCCATCCCGCGCGACGAGGTGCTCGTCGTCGACGACGACGAGGCGTCGCGCTACCTCATGCGCGGGCTCCTCTCGGAGACGCGCTACCGCGTCCGCGAGGCGTCGTCGGGCGAGGAGGCGTTGCGCCTCGCCGCCGAGCGGCCCTACGCGGCGGTGTTCCTCGACTGGAGGATGCCGGGCCTCGACGGGGGGGCGGTCCTCGCGAGGCTGCGGGCGGACGCCGCCACGCGGCACCTGCCGGTGGTGCTCTGGACCGGGCACGAGCTCGACGCGGGCGAGCGAGCCCGCGCCGCCGGGTCGAACGCCGTCCTCTCGAAGGCCGCGCCGAGGCCCGCCGCGCTGCAGGAGATCCGCGACGTCCTCGCCCGCGCCATCTCCGCCGATTCGGAAAGGAGCGCACCATGACGTCCGAGCAGGCGCACGTCCTCTTCGTGGAGGACAACGAGGCGACCCGGTACGCCGTGAACCGCGTCCTCGCCAACGCCGGTTACCGCGTGACCGCGGCGTCGGAGGGCGACCGCGGGCTCGCGCTCGCGCTCGCCGACCGGCCCGACCTCGTCCTCCTCGACGTGCGCCTCCCCGGCGCGAGCGGGTTCGAGATCTGCCGCGAGCTCAAGCGCGACGAGTCGACGAGGGGGATCCCGGTGGTCTTCCTCTCGGCGAGCCACGTGAGCGCGCAGGACAAGGTGGCCGGCCTCGAGGGCGGCGCCGACATGTACCTCACGCACCCGGTGGAGCCCCACGTCCTCGTGGCGTCGCTCGGCGCGCTCATGCGCGTGCGCCGCGCGGAGGCGAAGTACCGCCGCCTCGCGGGCTCCAACGTCGTCGGCGTCGCGGAGTTCGACCTCGACGGCCGCATCCTCGACGCGAACGACGAGTACCTGCGCATCACGGGCCGTACCCGCGCCGACGTCGCGGAGGGCCGGCTCCGGTGGAGCGAGGTCATCGCGCCCGATCTGCACGCGGTGACCGCCGCGGGAGCGGACGAGCTCCGCCGCACCGGCGCCATGGCCGCGCACGAGCTGGAGTTCCTGCGCCCCGACGGAACGCGCGTGCCGGTGATCCGCGCCGCGGCGTCCGTCGGCCGGGGCGAGCGCGGCATCTCCGTGGTGCTGGACATCTCCGAGCGCCGGCGCGCCGAGCGCGAGCGGGAGGAGGCCCTCGCGCGCGCGGAGGCGGCGCAGGCGCGCCTCGGGTTCCTGCTCTCCGTGTCGAACGCCCTCATGGCCGCCCAGGACGACCCGGACGACGCCCTCCGTCGCGTGGCGGCGCTCTGCACGGGGATGATCTGCGACGCGTGCATCGTCGATCGCATCCCCGAGCCCGGCACCGTCACGCGCGCCGCCGTCGCCGCCGCGCCCCCGGACCGTCGCGACGCCGCGGCGATCCTCGCCGCGCGGCCGCCGCGCCTCAGCGAGGGCGCCATCGGCAGGGCGCTCGCGAGCGGCGACGTGCAGCGCCTCCGCGACGTCCGCGACGCGGCCCTGCTGCAGCCCGGCCTCGACGCGGAAGGCCGTCGCGCGCTCGACGCCCTCGGCACGGGCGCCATCGCGGTCCACCCCCTCATCTCCCATGGCCGGATCCTCGGGGGGCTGACGCTGGTGCGCCGCGGCAACGACGCGGATCTCTCGCCCATCGACGCCGCGCTGGGCGAGGAGGTCGCGCTCCGCGCCGCCATGGCGCTCGACGCCGTCCGGCTCCGCGACGAGCTCACCCGCGCCGTGCGCGCACGCGAGGACGCGCTCGCGGAGGTGTCGCACGAGCTGCGCAACCCGCTCTCCTCCGTGCTCCTCGCGTCGCTTCAGCTCGAGCGCGCGGTGGAGCGGCCGGACCTGCCCGACCTCGTGAAGCGCCGCGCCGCCACGGTGCGCCGCTCCGGCGAGCGGATGAACCGGCTCGTGAACGACCTCCTCGACCTCGCCCGCATCGAGTCCGGCCACCTCACGCTCGACGCCGGGCGGCACGACGTCGCGCAGCTCCTCTTGGACGCGGTCGAGGCGGCGCACGCGCAGGCCGGCGAGCACGGCGCGAAGCTCGAGGTCTCCGCGCCGCCCGGCCTCCAGCTCGAGTGCGACCGCGACCGCATCCACCGCGTGCTCGTGAACCTCCTCTCGAACGCCGCGAAGGCGAGCCCGCGCGGCGGCCGCGTCGTGGCGTCGGCGCGCGCGGACGGGCAGGACGTCGTGTTCACGGTGAGCGACGAGGGTCCGGGCATTCCAGCGGAGCTGCGCGATCATCTGTTCGAGCGGTTCTGGCGCGGCCGCCAGCCCGGCGAGGGCGTGGGCCTCGGCCTGTCCATCGCGAAGGCGCTCGTCGAGAGCCACGGGGGCGCCATCTGGACGGCGGAGGCACCGGGCGGAGGCGCCGTGTTCGCCTTCCGCCTCCCGGCGGCGCAGCCACATCGCGAGCGGCCCGCCGGATCGGAGAGGTGAGGGAAACGCCATGCCCAACGCGGAGTGGAAGCGGATCTGCTGCCCGATCGACTTCTCGGACGCATCGCACGCGGCCATGGAGGTCGCCGCCGACCTGGCCCGGAGGAACGAGGCGAGCCTCGTCCTGCTCCACGCGTACCCCATCCCCGGCTACACG
>DASSQM010000375.1:0-2380 GCA_035702465.1 Anaeromyxobacter sp.
GGCGTCGCAGTCGAGCCCGCGCCGCACCGGCGACGCCGCGCAGAGACCATCCCCCGGCGGCGGTCGCTGAGGCGGGTCGTCGCCCGCGCGATCACCGCGCGCCGTGTCCGGGTGGGATCCGGAAGATCTCGGCGAGCACCCCGCCCGCGGTGCTCGCGCCCCCGACGCCGGACCCCTGCACGAGGAGCGGACGGTCCGGGCTCAGCGACCCCCGCCCGTGGACGGTCTCTGCGAGGCATTCCCGGCCCGGCGCGGGCTCGACTGCGTCGCCTGCCGGAAGAAGTCCTGCGCCGCCTGGCTCATCATCCCGAGCTGCTCCTGCGTGTAGCACACCAACTTCGCGATGTGGCTACCGGTGGGTTGCTCGTTGTAGCAGACGACCTCCTCCTTGGGCGCCGCGGCGTGCGCCTCGGAGGTCTTCTGCGTCGCGCGGCTCTTGTGCGCGCAGGCAGTCGCGAGGAGCGTGAGCGCGAGCGCGAGGGACGGTCGAGTCATCCGATGGGTTTGCGAATCGGTGGCGCGTTCCGCAAGCGCCGCCGTCGCTTCCCATCGGGTCGCGCGGCTACATCTTGTCCTTCGCGGGGGTCGGCTGCGGCGCCGGCGCATTGGGGGCCGGCACGGCGCCCTCCAGCGGCGCGAGGACGATCTCGATGCGCCGGTTGAGGCTCTTTCCCTCCGGCGTCTCGTTCGACGCGATCGGCTGGAACTCGCCGTAGCCCGCGCTGGAGAGGCGCGTCGGATCGACGCCGTTCTCCTGGAGGAAGTGGACCACGGCGAGGGCGCGCGCCGACGAGAGCTCCCAGTTGGACGGGAACGGGCCGCTCGTGCCGGTCGGGACGTTGTCGGTGTGCCCCTCGACGCGGATGGTCTTGCGCTGCAGCCCGCGAAGGGCCTCCGCCACCTTGCGCAGCGCGGCACGCCCGTCCTGGCCGATCGTGGCCGAGCCGGACGCGAAGAGGATCTTGTCCTTCATCTTCACCGTGGTCTTCCCGCGGAGCTCCATGAGCTCGACGCGGCCGGCATCGATCTCGCTGCGGAGCGCGCTCGCGAGCTGCTCGTACTCGCCGCTCTTCTTCTCGAGCTCGGCCTTGGCGGCCTCGAGCTTCTTCTTCGACTTCGAGAGCTCGTCGACGAGCGCCTGCAGCTCGGCGAGCCGGTCGCGGGCGGCGCGGAGCTCGGACTCCTTCGTGGCGAGGCTGCCCTCGTCGGAGCGGATCTTGTCGCGGAGCGACGCGACGTCCGACACGAGGGTGTCGAGCTGGGCCTGCATCGCCTTGATCTTCTCCTCGAGGACCGCGCGCTTCGCGACCTCGTCCTCCCAGGACTGCCGGAACTTGTTCGCCTCGGCGGCCTTCTTGTCGAACGTGCCCTGGGTGACGCAGGCGGTCAGCGAGAAGAGCAGAGCGGCGGACGCGAGGACGCGGCGCATGAGATGCCTCCGGGTCGATGAGGAGGCGATTGTACCGCGAGCGGGGGACGGGGCCAGGACCCCGAGCGCGACGTGTGCGGGGAGGTGGTACACGCGCCAACGGAACCTGGCACCCCGCGCCTTCGGCCCGTCATCACACGGGGCGCATCGCCTCTAGCCTTCGACGACGCCCTTCGCCGGCATGCGCACCCCGTACTTCTTCATCTTCCCCTGCAGCGTCGTCGGCCGCAGCCCGAGGAGCGCCGCCGCGCCGGTCGGCCCGTAGACGCGCCCGCCGGCGTGCTCGAGCGCGCGCTCGATGAGCGTGCGCACCTCTTCGTCGAACTTGCGCGGGGCGCGCGTCGGCTCGGGCGCCGCCGCGGGCGGGCGGCGGCCGAAGCCCGCGGGGAGCTCCGGAAGCGCGAGCTCCGGGCCGGGGGAGAGGATGAGCGCGCGCTGGAGGAAGTTCTCGAGCTCGCGCACGTTGCCGGGCCAGTCGTGGGCCTCGAGCGCGCGCCACACGTCGTCCGGGACGCGCGGGGGGCGGCGGTTCATCGCGGCGGCGTGGCGCGCGAGGAAGTGCGTCGCGAGCGGCCGGATCTCGTCCCGGCGGTCGCGCAGCGGCGGCAGCTCCACGGGGAACACGGCGAGCCGGTAGTAGAGGTCGGCGCGGAACGTCCCGCGCGCGACCATCTCCTCGAGGTCGCGGTTCGTCGCCGCGATCACCCGCACGTCGACGGGGATGGGCTCGGTCCCGCCCACGCGCTCGATGACGCGCTCCTGGAGCACGCGGAGCAGGCGCACCTGCACGGAGGGCGGCGCGTCGCCGACCTCGTCGAGGAAGACGGTCCCGCCGTCGGCCTGCTCGAAGCGCCCCGCCCTGCGCCGGTGCGCGCCCGTGAACGCGCCCTTCTCGTGCCCGAAGAGCTCGCTCTCGATGAGGCCTTCGGGAATGGCGCCGAGGTTCACGGG
>DASSQM010000376.1:0-3588 GCA_035702465.1 Anaeromyxobacter sp.
CGGGTGAGGTGCACGCGCGCGCGGCGGCGGTCCTGCGCGTCCTGCGCGATGCGCACGAGCCGGCGGCGCGCGAGCGTCGCGATCACGCGCGAGACGGTCGGCGCGTCGATGTGCATGCGCTCGACGAGGTCCCCCTGCGACGGGGGAGCCCCGCGCTCGTGCAGCCCGACGAGGATCCAGAACTGCTGCGGGGAGAGGCCGTGCTGCGCGGCGCGGGCCAGCACCGCCTGCTTGATGCGCCGTCGGGCGATGGCGATGAGGAGCCCGGGATATTCTTGTGTAGGCAACATTTGTCGTAACAATTAATTGGGTCGCGGGCCGCCGTCAAGAGGATGCGGTCCTCGCCCCTTCCGACCCCGCCGCGCGCGGGAGGTTACAGCCAGGGCTCCGCGACGCGCACGGCCGCCTGCACCGCCTTGACCCCGAGGGGCCGGCGCGCCCACGCCGCGGGAAGGATCTCGTTCGAGCGCCGCAGATCCAGGAGGAAGCGCCCCACCAGCGCCTCCGCGATGGCCGGCGCGAGCGCCACCACGGATGCCTCCCAGAGGAACGAGAGGCTCTGCGAGTCCATGTTCGTGGACCCGATCACCGCCGCGTCGTCCGCGACGAGCGTCTTCGCGTGCATCATCGACGCCTCGTACTCGAACACTCGCACGCGGCCGGCGAGGAGCCGCGCGTACGTGCGGCGCTGGCCGGTGTGGACGATGGGGACGTCGTGCGGAGACCCGGGGGCCAGCACGCGCACGTCGACGCCGGCGCGGGCGCGATCGATGAGCACGTCCTGCAGCGAGCGGTCCGGGACGAAGTACGAGTTCGAGACGTACACGCGCCGACGCGCCGAGGCGATGAGCGCGTACCACATGCGGGCCGCGAGCGTGGTGCGCGCCCAGGCCGGCGAGGACGCGACCACCGCGGCGCGATCCGGGCCCGCCACCTCGGGCGGCGGGTACGCCGACGCCGGCAGGGGACGTCCGCCCGCCGCGTCCCAGCTCCGGTCGAACGCGCGCTGCAGGTCGCGCACGATCGGCCCGCGCACGCGCGCCGAGGTGTCGCGCCACTCGTCCGCGCCGGCCCCGTTCCCGAGCCAGCTCCGCCAGATTCCGAAGCCTCCCACGAGCGCGGTGCGGCCGTCGAAGACGAGCACGCGCCGGTGGTTCAGCCGGAACGGGTCCGGCACCGGGCGGTGCCGCCGCAGCTCGACCCCGCTCGCCACGAGCCGCGCCTCGAGGCGCCGGTCGAACCTCATCGAGCCGAACCAGTCGAGGACCACGCGGCAAGCGACGCCGCGACGCCGCGCGAGCAGCGCCCGGCCGATCCGCTCGGAGGGATCGCCCTCTCCCATCCACATGAACTCGCAGATGTGGATGCTCTCCCGCGCGGCGCGGATCTGCTCCTCGAGCGCGTCGAAGACGGCGCCGTTGTCGATGAGCTCGATGCGGTTTCCCTCGCGCACCGGCACGCCGACCTCGCGCTCGAGGAGCACGTCGAGCGGCACGTCCTTCGCGACGGCGAGCATCCGATGGGAGAGCTGGGCCCTGCGCACCCGCCGGGCGAGGTGGCCCCCGAACGCCGTGAGGACGGCGGCCGACCCGGCGATCGCCAGCGCGCGACTCGCTCGCACGCCAAAAGGTTCTTCACGCGCGCGCGCGGGCGCAGCGGCCGATGGCGACCTTGCCGGCATGGCGCGACGGCCCCCGAGCGCGAGGCGCCTCCGCGTCCGCCCTGCGCTCGCGATCTGCGCCGCCGCGCTCGCCGGCGCGGCGCTCGTCGCCCTCGTGTTCGTGCGGGTGGACGTGCGCGGAGGCCTCGCGGTGCACGCGCGCTTCGACCTCGCCTTGCTGCGCGAGCGCCTGCCCGCCCACACGCGATGGCTCGCGCCGTTCGGGCTCGTCGCCGCGCTGCTGCCGGCGCTGCGGGCGCTGGTGTGGCGGGCGGTGCTGCCGCCGCCGCCCGCCCGGATCGCCGACGCGTATCACGCGACCGCCCTCGGCGGGCTCGTGCACAACACCGTCCCGGGGAAGCTCGGGCCCGTCGCGGCGGCGTGGATCCTGGCGCGCGCCGCGCGCCGCCCGTTCACGCCGGCGCTCGCCTCGCAACTCGTGGCGAAGCTCCTGGAGATGGGGGCCGTGGTGACGCTCGGGGCGGCGGGCGCGCTCGCGTCGCCGCCCGCGGGCGACCTGGGCCGCGTCGTCACCGCGGGCGCGGCGCTGTTCCTCGCGTTCTCCGCGCTCGCGCTCGGGGTCGCGGTGGGCGCGCCGGGCGTGGCGGCGCGGCTCGGGCGGCGGCTCCCGCGGCTCGCGGCGGTGCTCGCGGCGCTCGGGGAGGGGGTCCGCGGAGCCGGCAGCCCGGGGCGCCTCGCCGCGGCGGTGGCGCTCGCGTTCCTCCCGGCGCTCGCGGTCTCGACGGCGTACACCCTGCCGCTCCGGGCCGCGGGCGTCGACGACGGGCTCGGGGGCGGAGCCATGCTCGTCGCGGTGCTGACGTTCGGGCAGCTCACCCCCGGCCTCCCCATCGGCACGGGCGTGTACTGGTCGCTCGCGGCGTGGGCGGCGCGCGCGCTCGGCGCCGGCCCGGCGGACGCCGCCGCGGTCGCCGTGCTCTCGCACGGCGCGATGGTGGCCGCGAACCTCGCGGTGGGCGGTGCGTCCGCCCTCGTGCGGCGCGGCGCGCTGCCGGACCTCCTGCGCCGCCGCCGTGAGGTCGAGCGCCTCGCGTCGCGGGCCGACGCGCGCGGGAGCGCCTCCCCACGCGCCCCTACATGAAGGTCCGCGGTCCGAGCGTCCCTCGCGCCCGGCATTGGATCCCCCCGGATGCGGGTGTTACGCTCGATTTCGCATGGAGCTGAACGAGATCCTGCAGGTGGCGCTGCGCGCCGGCGCCTCGGACATCCATCTCAAGGCGGGGCTCCCGCCGATGTTCCGCGTGGACGGCGCGCTCATTCCGCTGAAGGACGCGCGCCGCCTGCCGCCCGAGGAGATCGGGCGCATTGCGTTCGGCATCATGAACGACTACCAGAAGGAGAAGTTCAAGCAGACGAACGAGGTCGACCTCGCCTACGGCGTGCCGGGCCTCGGCCGCTTCCGCGTGAACATCTTCCAGCAGCGCGGCACGCTCGGCGTGGTCCTGCGCGTCATCCCGTTCAAGATCCAGACGATCGAGCAGCTCATGCTGCCGAAGGTGCTCGAGAAGGTCGCCGCCGAGCAGCGCGGCCTCGTCCTCGTCACCGGCACCACCGGCTCCGGCAAGTCGACCACGCTCGCGGCGATGATCGATCACGTCAACGCCACCGAGACCTGCCACATCATGACGATCGAGGACCCGATCGAGTTCCTCATCCGCGACAAGCGGTCGATCGTGAACCAGCGCGAGGTGGGCGTCGACACGATGAGCTTCGGGCAGGCGCTGAAGAGCGCGCTGCGCCAGGACCCCGACGTGATCCTCGTGGGCGAGCTGCGCGACCTCGAGACCATCGTGACCGCGCTCACCGCCGCCGAGACGGGCCACCTGGTGTTCTCGACGCTGCACACGCTCGACGCGACCGAGACGGTGAACCGCATCATCTCCGCGTTCCCGCCGTACCAGCAGAAG
>DASSQM010000377.1:0-2737 GCA_035702465.1 Anaeromyxobacter sp.
CGGCGAGTTCGCCACCGCGGCGAACGACCTCCTCCTCGCCCAGGGGATGGATCCCAAGAACGCGGAGCTCGCCGCGCTCGCCGCCGAGGCGAAGAAGAAGGCGGCCGTGGCGAAGTCCAACGCGCTCTACGAGAAGGGGCTCCAGGCCGAGGCGCTCGGGAGCTGGACGACCGCGCTCGCCCTGTTCCGCGAGGCGCTGGACGGCGATCCCACGCACGTGCGCGCCGCGTCCCACGCGACGCGCGCCGCGCTCGCGACCGGCGATCGCGCCGCGGCGCGCTCGTTCGCGGAGGCCGCGATGAAGGCCGGGCCGCGCACGGGCGCCGCGCACGAGGCGCTCGGCCTCGTGCTCGACGCCGAGGGCAACAAGCGGGAGGCGCGGCGCGCGCTCGAGAAGGCCATCGAGCTCGATCCCCGGCTCGAGTCCGCCAAGGAGCGGCTCAAGAAGCTCCGGCTGTTCGGGGGGCTGCTCGGATGAGCGACCTCGAGCCGGTGATCGGCATCGATCTCGGCACCACGAACTCCGTCGTCGCCACGGTGCGGGACGGCGTTCCGCGCGTCATCCCGAACCGGAGCGGCCAGCTCCTCACCCCGTCCATCGTCGCCGTCGCGAAGAACGGGAAGAAGCTCGTCGGCGCCCTCGCCAAGCGGCAGGCCATCACGAACGCCGAGAACACGGTGTACGCGGCGAAGCGGCTCATCGGGCGCCGCTGGGGCTCGAAGGAGGTCGAGGACGCGCGCCGGGTGCTCCCGTACCAACTCGTCGCGGGCCCCGAGGGCCACGACGTCCGCGTGGCGCTCGGCGGTCGCACCACCTCGGTGTCGGAGGTCTCGGCGATGGTGCTCGCCGAGCTCAAGGCCGACGCCGAGGCGTGGTTCGGGCGTCCCGTGAAGAAGGCCGTCGTGACGGTGCCCGCCTACTTCAACGACGGCCAGCGCCAGGCCACGAAGGACGCCGGACGGATCGCGGGCCTCGAGGTGCTCCGCATCATCAACGAGCCCACGAGCGCCGCGCTCGCGTACGGGTTCGGCAAGCAGGTGGAGAAGAAGGTCGCCGTGTTCGACCTCGGCGGCGGCACGTTCGACATCTCCATCCTCGACATCGGCAAGAGCGTGTACGACGTGGTGGCGGTCGGCGGCGACACGTACCTCGGCGGCGAGGACTTCGACCGTCGCGTCATGGACTGGCTCACCTTCGCGTTCGCGAAGGAGAACGGCGGCATCGATCTCCGCCAGGACAAGATGGCGCTCCAGAGGCTGAAGGACGCCGCGGAGAAGGCGAAGTGCGAGCTGTCGACGGCGCAGACCTCCGCCATCCACCTGCCGTTCCTCGTGGCGGGCGGCGACGGCCGCGGCGCGCTCCACCTCGACAAGCAGCTCGCCCGCGAGCAGCTCGAGGACCTCACGAAGGACCTCGTGGCGCGCTGCGTCTCGGTCACCGAGAAGACGCTGAAGGACGCCGGCGTCCGTCCGAGCCAGATCGCCGAGGTGATCCTGGTCGGCGGCATGACCCGCATGCCGCGCGTGCAGCGCGCGGTGAAGGAGTTCTTCGCGCGCGAGCCGAACCGCGGCGTCCACCCGGACGAGGTGGTGGCCCTCGGCGCCGCCATCCAGGCGCACGCGCTCGTCGCGCCGCAGCCCAAGGGCGAGGAGGTCCTCCTCCTCGACGTCACGCCGCAGAACCTCGGCATCATGGTGGTGGGCGGCTACTTCCAGACCGTCATCCCGAAGAACACCACGGTGCCGACGAGCCAGACGCACCTCTTCACGACGGTGCAGGACGACCAGACCTCCGTCCGCATCGCCGTCCTGCAGGGCGAGAGCGAGCGCGCCATCGACAACGAGCTCCTCGGCGAGTTCATCCTCGACGGCATCCGCCCCGCGAAGCGCGGGGACGTCTCGATCGAGGTCACGTTCGAGATCAGCGCGGACGGCATCGTGGGCGTCGCCGCGCGCGACGTCGACACGGGGCAGCAGCAGTCGATCACCGTCACCGCCACCTCGGGCCTCACCGAGGACGAGCTGAAGCGCATCCTCGACGAGCAGCTCGACGACCTCCTCGAGAAGAAGGCCACCGCGACCGAGTGGGAGGAGCGCCGCAGCCGCGCCGCCGCCATCCTGCAGGAGATCGAGGCGCTCGTGCCCGCCGTCCACGAGGCGCTCGAGCGCACGAAGTTCGGGAAGGACGCGGTGCAGAAGGCCGAGGGCGTGCTCGCGCGCGTCCGCACCGCCATCGACGCTCGCGACGCCGCCGCGCTCGCGCGCGAGGAGGACAACCTCGATCGCACGCTGCAGCTCTTCAAGGGCCTCGCCGCCCAGGCGCGCCCGCCGACGGGGAGCTGACGCATGGCCACCGTCGCCGAGCTCATCGACCGCGGCATCAAGCTCTACATGGGCGGGCGCAGCCGCGAGGCGCGCGAGGCGTTCCAGCTCGCGCTCGACCTCGACCCGTCGAACGCGAAGGCGCGCGCCTACCTCGCGCACATCCGCGAGGCGGCGCCCTCGGTCACGCCGGCGCCCGCGCCCCTGCCGGCCGCCCCGCTGCCGCCTCCCGCGACGGCGTCACCCGAGGGCGCGTCGCCGCTCGGCGGGTACGACCCGGTCGCCCACGTGGCCGGGGTGCTCCCCGTCCACCGCTCCGGCGCCGCCGCGCCTGCGGGCGGTCTGGCGGAGGGCCACGTCGCGCCCGGCGCCGAGGACGCCGGCGACGAGTACGCGCCCTCGCCCTGGGACGACG
>DASSQM010000378.1:0-5856 GCA_035702465.1 Anaeromyxobacter sp.
CGCGGCGAGCCCGCTTGCGCAGAGCCGGTTCACCGTCATCGCCGGCAGCGTGGCCGGGAAGCCTGCCGCGAGCGAGGCGTGGCGCGCCACGTTGCGCGAGTCCTCGCCCGCCTGGTTCGTGCAGCCGAGGATCACGTCCTCGACGTCACCGGGCTTCCACGGAGAGCGCGCGAGCACCGCCCGCAGCACCTCGGCGGCGAGGTCGTCGGGGCGCACCGCCGCGAGCGCGCCGGCGTGCCGGCCGAACGGGGAGCGGAGGCCGTCGTAGATGTACGCGTCGAGCACGTTCAGTCCTCGGTGGTGAGGGAGAGCCCGAGCTGCGCGCGGCGGCGGAGCCACGGGCTCGGGCGGTAGCGTGGATCGCCGGTGGCCGCGAGCAGGTTCTCGAGGACGGTCAGCACCGTGGCGGCGCCGAGGCGGTCGCCCCACGCGAGCGGGCCGTGCGGGTACCCGAGGCCGAGCACCACGGCCCGGTCGATGTCCGCCGGCGCGGCGATGCGCTGCTGGGCGATGTCGCAGGCGATGTTCACGATCGTCGCCACCACGCGCTGGGCGACGAGCCCGGGGCTGTCGCGGATGACGGAGACGAGGGCGCCGTCCGACGCGAAGAGGCCGTGGGCCGCGTCGCGCGCCTGCGGGGTGGTCGCCGGCGTGGTCATGACGACGCGGCGGCGGGTCGCGTCGAAGAGCGCCTCGACGGCGACGGTCCGCGAGCCGTCGAGCTTCTCGCGCACGGCGAGCGTCGTCGCGTCCTCGCCGACCGGCGTGACGACGCAGAGGCTCTCCGGCGCGGGCGCCTTCCCGTCGTCGAGCCTCGCGCCCAGGCGCGAGGCCAGCTCCGCGACCGGCCGCGCGAGCTCGGGCCGCGCGCGGCTCACCCACACCGCCGCGGGCCGGACGGCCGGGGCCGGCGGCTCGGGCGAGCGGACCGGGGCGCCGTCCGCGTACGCGTAGAAGCCGCGCCCGACCTTCCGGCCCAGGAGCCTCGCCGCGAGCATCTGGCGCGTGAGCGGCTGGGGCCGGAACCGCGGCTCCTCGTAGAACTGGCGGTACACGGACTCCATCACCGGGTGCGAGACGTCGAGGCCGGTGAGGTCCATGAGCTCGCACGGGCCGAGCTTGAAGCCGGCCGTGTCGCGCAGGATGCGGTCGAGGTCCTCGACCGAGGTGACGCCCTCCGCGAGGATGCGCAGCCCCTCCGTGCCGAACCCCCGGCCGGCGTGGTTCACGAGGAAGCCGGGCGTGTCCTTCGCGCGCACCGGGGTATGGCCCATGCGCCCGACGAACGAGACCAGCTTGTCCACCACGGCGGGCTCCGTGAGGAGGCCCGCGACCACCTCCACCACCTTCATCACCGGCACCGGGTTGAAGAAGTGGAGCCCGGCCACGCGGCCCGGCCGCTGGAGGCCGGCGGCGATCGCCGTCACGGAGAGCGAGGACGTGTTCGTGGCGAGGATGCAGCCTTCCCGCACGATGGGCTCGAGCGTCCCGAAGAGCTGCCGCTTCGCGTCGAGATCCTCGACGATGGCCTCGACGACGACGTCGCACGGGGCGAGCTCGGAGAGCGAGCCGGCGAGCGACAGCCGGCCGACGATCGCCTTCGCCTCGTCCGCGGGCATCTTCCCCTTCGCGACGAGCTTGTCGAGCGTCGAGATGACGAACGCCTTCGCCTCCGCGGCGGCGTCGTGGCGGGAGTCGAAGAGGCGCACCGCGGCGCCGGCCTGCGACGCGACCTGCGCGATGCCGCGGCCCATCGCGCCGCAGCCGACGACGCCCACGAGCTGCGGCATCAGGCGACCTCGAAGAGGCCCGCCGCCCCCATGCCGCCACCGACGCACATGGTCACGACCACGTGGCGCACCCCGCGCCGCTTCCCCTCGATGAGCGCGTGCCCGACGAGCCGCGAGCCGCTCATCCCGTAGGGGTGGCCGATGGCGATGGCGCCGCCGTTCACGTTGAGGCGATCGTCCGGGATGCCGAGGCGATCGCGGCAGTAGATCACCTGGACCGCGAAGGCCTCGTTCAGCTCCCAGAGGCCGACGTCCTGCAGCTTCACGCCGGTGCGCTCCAGGAGCCGCGGCACCGCGAACACCGGGCCGATGCCCATCTCGTCCGGCTCGCACGCCGCGACCGTGAACCCGCGGAAGATGCCGAGGGGCCTGAGGCCGCGCTTCTCGGCGAGCTTCGCGTCCATCACGACGCAGGCCGATGCCCCGTCCGAGAACTGGCTCGCGTTGCCCGCTGCGACGGTGCCGCCGGGGAGCGCGGGCTTGATCTTCGCGATCGCCTCGACCGTCGTGTCGGGGCGGATGCCCTCGTCCTGGGAGAGCGTGACCTCCTTCGCCATCATCCGGCCGCTCTCCTTGTCCGCGACGCCCATCACCGTCTGGAACGGGACGATCTCGTCGGCGAACTTGCCGGCCGCGAGTCCCGCCGCCGCCCGCTGCTGGCTGCGCGCGCCGTACTCGTCCTGCTTCTCGCGCGGGATGCCGTAGCGCTTCGCGACCACCTCCGCCGTCTCGAGCATGCTTATGTAGACGGCGGGCTTCTTCTCCACGAGCGCGGGGTCCCGGAACATGTGCTGGTTCAGCTCCTGCTGCACGCAGGAGATCTGCTCGATCCCGCCGGCCACCATCACCGGCACGCGGTCGACGATCACGCGGTGCGCGGCCATGGCGATGGTCTGCAGGCCGGAGGAGCAGAAGCGGTTCACCGTGGCGCCGGCGGTGGTGACCGGGAGGCCCGCGCGGAGCGCGATCTGGCGGGCCACGTTGCCGCCCGTCGTGCCCTCCGGCAGCGCGCAGCCGAAGAGGACGTCCTCGACCTCCGCGGGATCGAGCTTCGCGCGCTCCACCGCGGCCTTCACCACGTGGGCGCCCAGGGTCGCCCCGTGGGTCATGTTGAGGGCGCCGCGCCAGCTCTTGGCGAGGCCGGTCCGGGCGGTCGAGACGATGACGGCGTCGGGCATGTTCGTCTCCTAGGTGAACGACTTGCCTTCGGCGGCGAGCTTCGCGAGGAGCGGCGCCGGCTTCCAGAACGCCGGGTCCGCGTACGGGTTCCTCGCGAAGCGGTCCATGGCGCGGACCACGTTGAAGAGGCCGACCTCGTCCGCGTAGCGCATCGGGCCGCCGCGGTACGGCGGGAAGCCGTAGCCGGTGAGATAGACCATGTCGATGTCCGAGGCGCGCTGCGCGATCCCCTCCTCCAGGATGCGCGCGCCCTCGTTGACGAGCGCGTAGATGCAGCGCTCCACGATCTCGTCGGCGGGGATCTTGCGGCGCGCGATGCCGCGCTCCTTCGAGGCGGCGACGATGATCTCCTCGACGACCGGATCCGGGATGGGGTCGCGCTTGCCGGGCTCGTAGCGGTACCAGCCCGCGCCGCTCTTCTGGCCGAAGCGGCCCAGCTCGCAGATGCGGTCCGACACGATCTCCCGCGGGCGGTCGGGGTGCTCCGCGTAGTGCCGCTTGCGGATGTACCAGGAGACGTCGTTGCCGGCGAGGTCCGAGACGCGGAAGGGGCCCATGATCATGCCCCACCTCTCGAGCGCCTTGTCGACGTCCTGGGGGAGCGCGCCCTCCTCGAGGAGGCGCAGCGTCTGCCCGAAGTAGGGGTGCAGCATGCGGTTGCCGATGAAGCCGTCGCACACGCCCGCCACGACGCCCGTCTTCTTCAGCTTCTTCGAGAGCGCCATGGCGGTGGCGAGGACGTCCTTCGACGTCTTCGCGCCGCGCACGATCTCGAGGAGCTTCATGACGTTCGCCGGGCTGAAGAAGTGGGTCCCGACGACGTCCCCGGGCCTTCGCGTGAACGCGGCGATCTTGTTCACGTCGAGCGTCGACGTGTTCGTGGCGAGGATGGCGCCGGGCTTCATCACCTCGTCGAGCTTCTTGAACACCTTCTCCTTCACCGGCAGGTCCTCGAACACCGCCTCGATGACGATGTCCGCGTCCCGCACGTCGGCGTAGTCGAGCGTGCCCTTCAGGAGGCCCATCCGCTCCTCGACCTGCCCGGGCTTGATCTTCCCCTTCTTCGCGGTTGCCTCGTAGTTCTTGCGGATGACCGAGAGCCCCTTCTCGAGCGCCTCCGGCTTCACCTCGAGGACGGTGACCGGGATGCCGGCGTTCGCGAAGTTCATGGCGATGCCGCCGCCCATGGTGCCCGCGCCGATCACGGCGGCGGTGCGGATCGGCCGCGTGGGCGTGTCCTCCGGCACGTCCGGGATCTTCGACGCGGCGCGCTCCGCGAAGAACGCGTGCCGCAGCGCCCGCGACTCCGGCGTCTGGACGAGCGCGAGGAACGCCTCGCGCTCGAGCCGGAGCCCTTCCTCGAACGGCTTCGTGGCGGCCCACTCCACGGCGTCCACGCATCGCGGCGGCGCGGGGTAGCCCTTCGCCACCGCCGCGACCGTGTTCCGGGCGAACCCGATGAGCGCCGGGGCGCGCGGGTCGTCGAGCGGGAGGTCGCGCACGAGCGGCAGCGGGCGGACGTCGGCGATCTTCTCGGCGAAGCGCACCGCCTCGGGGACGAGGTCGCCCGTCGCGATGGCGTCGAACAGCTTCGTCCTCCCGAGCATCTCCGAGGGCACCGACGCGCCGGAGGCGATCATGTTGAGCGCCGCCTCGACGCCGACCACGCGCGGGAGCCGCTGCGTCCCGCCGGCGCCCGGCAGGATGCCGAGCTTCACCTCCGGCAGCGCGATCTGCGCGCCGGGCGCCGCGACGCGGTAGTGGCAGGCGAGCGCGAGCTCGAGCCCTCCGCCCATCGCCATGCCGTGGATCGCCGCGACGACCGGCTTCGGGCTCCGCTCGAGCTCGCGGATGATGGTGTGGAGGTTCGGCTCGGCCGTCGTCCTGGGCGTGCCGAACTCCTTGATGTCCGCGCCGCCCGAGAACCCCTTCCCGGCGCCGGTGAGCACGATCGCCTTCACGGCCGGATCGGCGTTCGCCCGGTCGAGCGCGGCCAGGAGCGCCGTCCGGAGCTCGTGGGCGAGCCCGTTCACCGGCGGGTTGTCGAGGGTGACCACCGCCACCGCGCCTCGCGTCTCGTACCGGGCCTGGCTCATGTCGCCTCCGTGGAAGCCTCGTGCGCCGCGATGAACCGCTCGAGGTGGTGCTCGGTGTCGCCGAGCGCCATCTCGATCGCCACGAGCCGCTTGAACGCGTGGCTCACGGCGAGCTCGTCCGTCACGCCCATGCCGCCGTGGAGCTGCACGGCCTGCTGCCCGACGAAGCGGCAGGCCTGCCCCACCGTGACCTTCGCCGCGGAGAGCGCGCGGCGGCGCTCGCCGGGGTCGCCCTCGCCGGCGCGCATGGACGCGAGATAGCTCATGGACCGCGCCTGCTCCACGTGCATCAGCATGTCGACCATCCGGTGCTGCAGCGCCTGGAACTTCGCGATGGGCACGCCGAACTGCTTGCGGGTCTTCGTGTACTCGATGGTGGCGTCGAGCGCGAGCTGGAGCGTGCCCACGCCCTCCGCGCACACCGCGGCGACGCCGAGATCGTACGCCGCGGAGATCCCGCGGAGCGCGTCCCCCTCGGGGCCGAGGAGCGCGTCCGCCGGGAGCGCGACGTCGAGGGACACGTCGGCCGCGCGGCGGCCGTCGAGCGTGGCGTAGGTGGTCAGGCTCACGCCCGGTGCGCTGCGCGGCACGAGGAACATCGAGATGCCCTTCGCCTCGCCGTGCGCGCCGCCCGTGCGCGCCGAGACGAGGAGCACGTCCGCCTGCGGCGCGTGCTCCACCACCGCCTTCCTGCCGCGGACGCGCCAGCCGCTCCCCTCGCGCGCCGCGGCCGTCGCGACGCGGGCGAGGTCGTAGCGCGAGCCCTCCTCGGCGTGCGCGGGCACCGCGAT
>DASSQM010000379.1:0-5028 GCA_035702465.1 Anaeromyxobacter sp.
ACCGCCCGTCGGGCGTCCACGCCGGCCCGGTGTCGAGCGCGTCGTCGTCGGTCACGCGCTCGACCCGCCCGTCCTGCCAGACGGCGATGTCGCGCCGGCCGCCCTCGTGCAGCTCGAACGCGACCCGCCCGTCGCGCGAGACGCGCGGCATGAACACCTGCGCGCCGCCGTGCGCGAAGAGCACCTCCTCCGGGCCGCCGTCGACGGCGCGCCGCACGAGCGCCATGGCGCCCGGGCCGACGCGGCGCACGTACACCGCGGTCTTCCCGTCCGCGGAGACGTCGGGGTCGCTCGTCCGCGCGCCGCGCGTGAGCCGCCGGCGCGCGCCGCTCTCGAGGTCCACGAGCCAGAGGTCGTCGTAGACGCGGAACTCGCGGTAGACCTCGCCGATCGCCACGAGCGCCTCGCGCGGCGAGCGGAGCGCGAGCGTCCCGTTCGCGTCGACGACGGCGGAGCGTCCGAGGTCCCTCCCGTCGAGCGCCACGCGCCGCACGCCGGGCTTGTCGTCGAGGTTGCGCGACCAGTAGGCGATGAAGCGCCCGTCCGGCGAGAAGCGCGGCGTCTCCACCAGCCCGCCGCGCCGCGTGAGCCGCACGGGCGTCGTCACCGGGCGCGTCCGCACGAAGTCCTGGCGCCCGAGCGCGTAGGCCCGCTCGGCCTTCGCGTACTCGTCCCAGAGCTTCGGGAAGTCCTTCCCGCCGAACCAGCGCGCGCCCGTCCACGAGGGCGCCCACGGCCATACCGCCGCGCCCTGCGCGCCCGAGAAGCCCGCCACCGCCTCCGCCCCGAAGCGCGCCTGGAGGAACGCCATGAACCGGCCGCCCAGGAGGTACGGGACGTTTCCGGTCGGCCACTCCAGGAACTGGTTCGAGGCCTGGTCGAGCCGCGGGAACGGCTCCTCGAGCGCGACGGCCCGCGCGTACATGTCGAACAGCGCGCTGCCGTTCCGGCCGGCGGTGGGATCGCCCTCCGACTCGTTCGTGACCGCGAGCCCCTCGATGAAGAGGCTCGGGAGGAACGCGTTCGGCGTCCACAGCTTCCCGAACACGGCGTTGAACGCGTCCGGCAGCCCGCCGACGCGGTCGAGGTGGAGGATGTGCGTGTACTCGTGCTCGACGACCTCGCGCACCCAGCTGCGGTAGTCCTGCAGCTCCGACTGCGAGGGCGGAGGCACGGCGAAGACGCGGATGGTGTTGTACGGGAGCGGCGTCGCCGAGCCGTTCGCGTCGTCGACGTCGTCGGAGAGGACCATCTCCGTCCGGCCGGGCGGCGCGTAGCCGAGCTTCGGCGTGAGGATCTCGTGGGCGCGCTCGGCCTCGCGCGCGACCTCCTGCGCCAGGGCGTCCTCGCCCTGGTGGAAGTGGACGCGGAAGTGCGGCGTCTCGATCGTCCGCCAGCGGAAGGCGGGATCGTAGGGCTGCGCCCGCGCCAGCGCTGCGGCGGAGAGGAGGGCCGCGGCGCAGAGCGCCCGCGCGATCACCGCGCTCCTCGCTTGCGGGCGGAGCGGCGCCGGACGCCGGTCCGCTGGGCGGAGCCGGTCGCCGCGGTCGCCGGCGCCGCGGCGCCGCGACCGGGCGCGCTCGCGCGCCGCTTGCGGGTCGGAGGGCGCGGCGCGGGGAAGTGCTTCTCCAAGAACGCCGTCACGCGCTCCTCGACGAGCTCCGGGTGCTCGAGCGGGCCGACGTGCGTGCCGCCGGGGAGCACGAGCAGCTCGCTCCCGCGGATCTCCTCGTGCATCCTCGTCGAGAGGTGCATGGGCGTGAAGCCGTCGCGCACCCCCGCGACGACGAGCGTCGGCACGCGCACCTCGGGCAGGTGGTCCGTCGCGTCGTGCTCGGACGCCGACTGGAGGAGCCGCACGAAGACGGCGGGGTCGACGTTCGAGAGGTCCTGGAAGTACGGGAGGAGGTCGTCGCGCCGCACGAGCGCGCGGTTCACCTCGAAGGCGAGCGCGTAGTCCATCGCGACGTCCGCGGTGACGAGCGTGCGGAACGCGCTGCGGGCGACCTGCGGCCAGCGGTCCATCGCGGAGCGCACCCACGGCAGCACCTTCCGCAGGACGGGCGTGTCGTGAAAGGTGTCGAGGACGCGCCCGGGCGCGCCGCAGATGAGGAGCAGCCCGGCCACGCGCTCGGGCGCCCTGCGGTGGGCCTCGAGCGCGATCTGGACGCCCATGGAGTGTCCCGCGAGGACGGCGCGCCGCTCGCCCGCCGCGTCGAGCACGGCGAGGAGGTCTGCGATGCAGTCGTTCACCGTGGCCCGCTCGGGGTCCCTGGGCGGGTCGCTCGCCCCGTGGCCACGGTAGTTCCAGTGCAGGACGCGCCGGCGCCGCGCGAGGGCGGGGGCGAGCCGCTTCCACACGAACCCGGCGCAGCCGATCCCGTCCGTGAGCAGCACCGGGGGCGCGCCGGCGCCGGTCGAGGACCAGGCGATCCGCGTGCCGTCGGGCGAGTGGGCGTATCTCTGGGGGCGGCGCATGCGGTCCGCGTGGGCGAGCAGCATTGGGTAGACTGCACGCGAGAGAGGTTCAAGCGGAATGTCGCACGCCCACCCCCACGGCCACCACGACCACGAGCATGCGCACCAGGTGGGAGCGCACGGGGCGGGCTCGAGCGTGCGGCGCCTCTCGGCGTCGCTGGCGCTGACGGCGACCATCATGGTCGCCGAGGCGGTGGGCGGGTGGCTCTCGGACTCGCTCGCGCTGCTGTCGGACGCCGCGCACATGCTCACCGACGTCGGGGCCCTGGGGCTCGCGGTCGCGGCCGCGTACTTCGCGACCCGCCGCGCGGACACCAAGCGGACGTTCGGATACCGCCGCGCCGAGGTGCTGGCGGCGCAGCTCAACGTCGGCGCGCTGGTCCTCATCTCCGTGTGGATCGCGTGGGAGGCCGTCCAGCGGCTCCGTGGCCCGCACGCGGCCATCGACCTCCGCCTCATGTCGATCATCGCCGCGATCGGCCTCGTCGCGAACATCGCGACGCTGCTCGTGCTCCGCGGCGAGCGGTCGCTCAACGCGCGCTCCGCGTTCCTGCACGTGCTCTCGGACACCATCTCGTCCGTGGCGATCCTCGCCGGCGCGGCGGCGATGGCGGGCCGTCCGTCGCTGTGGTGGATCGATCCGGTCCTGTCGCTCGCCATCGCGGCGCTCGTGGTGTGGGGCACGCTCGGGCTCATCTTCGAGATCACGGACATCCTCATGGAGAGCGTCCCGAAGCACCTCGACGTCGCCGAGGTGACGCGGCTCATGCAGGCGGCCGACGGGGTGGTGGCGGTGCACGACGTCCACATCTGGACGATCTCGTCCGGCATGTGCGCGCTCTCCGCGCACCTCGTCGTTCGCCCCGACGCGCTGGGACGGAACGACCGCATCCTCACCGAGGTGAAGAGCGGCCTCCGGCGCACGTTCGCCATCGACCACACCACGCTGCAGATCGAGTCGGCGGAGTACGCCCACGTGGACGACGACGTCCACGTCCACTGACCGCTGGGATATCCTTCGCCCGTGTCCCCGCGGATCCTCGCGTTCCGGCCTGCGAGCGTCGTCGAGCGGCTCGACGCGCGCAGCCACGCGTGTCCGCTCTCGACGCGCGAGCTGCTCGCGCCCGCGGCGGAGCTGGGCCTCGCCCTGCCCGTCGTCCACGCGGCGCTCGGAGCCGTGGCGCGCGGCGCGCTCGTCGCGGCGAAGGAGCTCGGGGCCGTGCTCGGCATCGCCATGCCGCCGGACGCGACGCCGGAGCGCTGGTTCGACGCGGTGACGGAGGCGGCCGACGAGGTGGCGGCGGGATCGCCCATCTTCCTCTGCGGGGAGGTCGTGGTGGCCGGCGAGGACGCCATGCGGGTCGAGCGCGCGTTCCACGAGGCGTGGCGGCTCGTCGGCGCCGGGATCACGCACCTCGGACTGGACGTCGCGGCGGTCGCGCCCGCGGAGCGCGCCCGCGTCGTCTCCGAGATCGCCGCGGCGGGCGTCGAGAACGGCATCTGCGTGGACGTGGTGCTGCCGCTCTCGGAGGGCGCGCACGGTGCACGCCGGGCCGCGGAGCTCCTCGACGAGCTCGGGCGGCGCGGCGCGGCGGCGGACGTCGTGAGCGTGCGGTGCCCGGCGCCCGCGACGCGCGACGAGGCGCGGCTCCAGGCGGCCGCCCTCGCCCGCATCTGCCAGGCGCTCCGCGGCGTGGCGGTGATGCGGCGCGGCCCGGTCACGCCGGAGCTCCTCGACGTCCTGCGCGGCTCGCCCGTGAGGCTGTGCGACGACGGCGGCGCGATCTCCGCGCGTGCGGTGCGGGCCATGCCGGGGTTCGAGGAGGCGGAGCCCGGCGGCGAGCCGCAGGACGGGCGCGGCAACGCCTTCGAGCGCGCGGCCGCCGAGCTGGACGACGCGGGGACGGAGCGCGTCGAGGCGCGCGCGTACGTAGACGCGCTCGACTTCCTCGAGCGGCTCGGCGCGCGCGGCACGGCGCCGGCGATCGCGCGCGCACTCGAGCGCCGGCTGGACGCGCAGTGACGCGCATCATCGCCGGCTCCGCGCGCGGCCGCCGGCTCGTCGCGCCGAAGGGGCTCGAGACGCGGCCCACCTCCGACAAGGTGCGCGGCGCGGTGATGAACCTCCTCGGGCAGTTCTTCGAGGGCGGCGAGGTGCTGGACCTCTACGCGGGCACCGGCGCGCTCGCGCTCGAGGCGCTCTCGCGCGGGCTCGCGCGCGCCGTGTGCGTGGAGGTCTCGGCGGCGGCCGCGGAGACCATCCGCCGGAACGCGGAGGCGTGCGGGTTCGCGGATCGCGTCGAGATCCGGCGGGGCAGGGTGGAGGAGGTCGTCCCGCGGCTCGCGGCGGGGCGGTTCGCGCTCGCGTTCGTGGACCCGCCGTACCTGGAGGGTCCCGAGGCCGCGCTCGCGCTCCTCGGCCCGGCGCTCGCCTCCGGGGGGCGCGCGGTCGCGGAGCACGACGCGCGGCGCCCGCCGCCCGACCGGATCGGGGCGCTCGCCCTCGCGGACCGGCGCGCCTACGGCGACACCGGTATCTCGATCTACGTG
>DASSQM010000380.1:0-6075 GCA_035702465.1 Anaeromyxobacter sp.
TGAGGAGCGACCGTGGCTCGGAAGAAGTTCGTCTGCGGCAACTGGAAGATGCACAAGACGGTGCCCGAGGCGCTCGCGCTCGTGAAGGAGCTCCGCGACGGCCTCGGCGACGCCGCGGGGAAGGTGCAGATCGCGGTCGCGCCGCCGTTCACCGCGCTCCACCCGGTGGCGCAGGCGCTCCGCGGCGGGCCCGTCGAGCTCTCGGCGCAGGACGTCCACTGGGAGGTCCAGGGCGCGTTCACCGGCGAGGTCTCGGCGCCCATGCTCGCCGACGCCGGGTGCCGCCACTGCATCGTCGGCCACAGCGAGCGCCGCCAGCTCTTCGGCGAGACCGACGAGACGGTGCGAAAGAAGATCGGCGCCGTGCTCACGGCGGGGATGCTCCCCATCGTCTGCGTCGGCGAGACGCTCCAGGAGCGCGAGGCGAACCGCACGCTCGAGGTCGTGGAGCGGCAGGTGCGCGCCGCGCTCTCCGGGCTCGGCGCGGCGCTCGCCGCGATCACCGTCGCCTACGAGCCGGTCTGGGCGATCGGCACCGGCAAGACCGCGACCTCGGCGCAGGCGCAGGAGGTCCACGCCGCCATCCGCAGGATCCTGCGCGAGCTCGGCGGCTCCTCCGCCGACGCCGTCCGCATCCAGTACGGCGGGTCCGTGAAGCCCGACAACGCCGCCGAGCTCATGTCCCAGCCCGACGTGGACGGCGCGCTCGTGGGCGGCGCCAGCCTCAAGGCGAAGGACTTCATCGCCATCGCGAAAGGTGCACTCCGTTGATCACGCTCGTCACCATCATCCACGTCATCGTCTGCGTCTTCCTCATCCTCGTGATCCTCCTGCAGGCCGGAAAGGGCGGCGGGATGGGCGCGGCGTTCGGAGGCGCGGGCGCGCAGACCGTCTTCGGCGGCCGCGGCGCGCAGACGTTCCTCGGCAAGATCACGAGCGTCTCGGCCGCGATCTTCATGCTCACGTCGCTCACCCTGGCCTACCAGGCGTCGAAGTCAGGGTCCGAGGTGGGCGCCGCGACGCGCGCGCCGCCGCCCGCGGCGCCGGTACCCGGGCAGCCCGGCGCGCCGGCCCCCGGGACGGTGCCGCTCGTCCCCGGGCAGCCGCAACCGGGCGGACAGAGCGGCCAGCCGCCCACCGAGCCACAGGGTGCGGCTGCGCCCTCGCACGCGCCGAACGCGCCGTCGGCGCCGGCTCCGTCCGCTCCCACGCCGGCTCCACCGCCGAAGAAGTAGGCTTCGCGCGCGAGCGCGCCGTCGCGGCTCGCCGGGCCCGAAAAAGCGAAAGGGGATCCGGCGCGCCGGATCCCCTTCGTCGTCTCGAGAGTGCCCAGGGCGAGATTCGAACTCGCACGCCTTACGGCGCCACCCCCTCAAGATGGTGTGTCTACCAGTTCCACCACCTGGGCGCGAAGCGGGCTCGGGTTCTAGCAAAGGGGCGCCGCGGGCGCAATAGCCGCCGGCCGCTCGAAAGGCGCCCGGCGGGCGCGGGCGGGCGCGGGCGAGCGCGTCACATCTCGAGGAGCTGGCGCTTGTCCTCCTTGTCCTTGAACTCCTCCGCCTCGGGGAGGGCGTCCTTCTTCTCCGTGATGTTCGGCCACTTCGTGGAGAGGTCCTTGTTGAGCTGCACGTACTCGTTCCACTTCGCGGGGAGGCTCTCCTCCGGGAAGATCGCCTTCGTCGGGCACGCCGGCTCGCAGGCGCCGCAGTCGATGCATTCGTCGGGGTGGATGACGAGGAAGTTGGCCCCCTCGTAGAAGCAATCGACCGGGCACACCTCGACACAGTCGGTGTACTTGCACTTGATGCACGGCTCGGCGACGACGTAGGCCATGGACGACCCTCCGTGGGCAGCCTTTGGAGCCGTCCGGCGTCCGGCGCAAGTCCCGGGCGGGCGCCGGGGCCGGCTTCACTTCTCGTAGTAGTCGAGGCCGA
Organism: Anaeromyxobacter sp.; assembly: GCA_035702465.1. Lineage (GTDB taxonomy): Bacteria > Myxococcota > Myxococcia > Myxococcales > Anaeromyxobacteraceae > Anaeromyxobacter. The sequence continues at coordinate 1,935 of DASSQM010000380.1, forward strand.
GGTGCGTGATGAGCTCCTCGCCCGCGACGTGCCGCAGCGTGTTCTTCAGCTTCGTGAGCTGGATGAAGAGGTCGTGCTCGGGGTAGAGCCCCTCCGCCACCATGGGGCTCTTGAAGTAGAACGACAGCCACTCCTGGATCCCCGAGAGCCCCGCGCGCTGCGCCAGGTCGAGGAAGAGCGCCACGTCGAGCGCGACCGGCGCCGCGAGGATCGAGTCGCGGCACAGGAAGTTCACCTTGATCTGCATGGGGTAGCCGAGCCACCCCACGATGTCGATCGCGTCCCAGCCTTCCTTGTTGTCGCCGCGCGGCCGGTAGTAGTTGATCTGCACCTTGTGATCGAAGTGGCCGTACAGGTCGGGGTAGAGGCCCGGCTGCAGGATGTGCTGGAGCGCCGAGAGCTTCGACACCTCCTTCGTCTTGAAGCTCCCCGGATCGTCGAGCACCTCGCCGTCGCGGTTCCCGAGGATGTTCGTGGAGAACCAACCGTCGAGCCCGAGCATGCGCGCCTTGAGCATGGGGGCGAGGACGGTCTTCATGAGCGTCTGACCGGTCTTGAAGTCCTTGCCGGCGATGGCCACGCCCTTCGCCCTGGCGAGCTCCTGGAGCGCGGGGACGTCGACGGTGAGGTTCGGGGCGCCGTTCGCGAAGGGGATCCCCTCCTGGAGCGCCGCCCACGCGTAGATCATGGAGGGGGCGATGGCCGGATCGTTCGCCGCCATCGCCTTCTCGAAGCGTTCGAGCTCTCCGTGCACGACGGACGGCTCGAGGTAGACCTCGGTCGAGGCGCACCACACCATCACGCCGCGCGCGCAGTCGTTCTCGCGCAGGAAGCGCCGGATGTCGTCGCGCACCGCCTCGCCCAGGTCGCGCTTGTTCCCGGCCTTCTTGACGTTCGGACCGTCGAGGCGGCGGACGTACTCCGGCGAGAACACCGCCGGCATCGGCTTCACCGCCTGGAGCGGCTCCCGGAGCTCCTCGACGAGGTCCGCCTCGAGGACGCGCGCGTGGAGGGCGGACGCGTAGGCGTCGTCGGGAAAGACGTCCCACGCTCCGAAGCGCAGCTCGTCGAGCGCGGCGATGGGGACGAGATCCTTGATGAGCGGCGTCCGCTTCTCGGTGCGCTTCCCGAGCCGGATGGTGGCCATCTGCGTGAGCGACCCGATCGGCTTCGCCCGGCCGCGGCGCACCGCCTCGACTCCGGCGATGAGCGTGGTCGCGACGGCCCCGAGGCCGGGCAGCAGGACCGCGAGCCGCCCCTTCGACGGAGCGATGTTCCGTGCCTTCTTCACGCCGTACCTCCCCTCACATGTCCCCCACAAGGTTTCAGCGCTCGGCCGGCGCCGCAACGACCTGCCGTGAGCCCCCAGGGCGCTCGGCCCGGCGGGGCCGTGCCGCGCCCGCGCTCGGTGGCGGGTCCGAACCCGTCGAGGGTACGATGTTTCGGGATGCCGACGGAGGAGAAACGCAGCGGACCGCGGGTCGGAGCCGTCCTCCGGATCCGGCTCGCGCTCGGCTCGAGGGCCGACTTCGTCGAGCGGTACGCGATGAACGTCTCGAGCGGCGGGATCTTCGTGCGGACGCGCGATCCGAGCCCCCCGGGCACGGAGCTCGGGCTCGACGTGACGCTCGCGTCGGGGGAGCGCGTGATCAGCGGGCGCGGCGTGGTCCGGTGGACGACGCCGCCGTCGGCCCCGGGCGAGCCGCACCGCGATCCGGGGATGGGCATCAAGTTCGTCGAGCTCGCGCCCGACAGCCGGGCGCTCGTCGACCTCGTCGTGTCGACGCGCGGCGCCGCCGGGCGGAGCGACGAGCCGCCGGCGCCGGACGGCGGGGATGCCGTCGCCGCGGGGCGCGCGGCCGACGCGCGCGGCGAGGCGGCCGCGGAGGCGGGGCCCGGCACCCCGGGGGGCGCACCGCGCGCGCACCGCCGGCGCGCGGGACAGGCCGCGGGCCCGTCGTCGGCATCGACCTCGGCACGACGAACTCCAGCGTCGCGTTCGCCCGCGACGGCCGCGCCACGGTGCTGCGGTCGAGGACCGGCGCCACCTCCATCCCCTCGGTCGTCGCCTACGATCCGCACGGGCGGCTCCTCGTGGGCCAGGCGGCGAAGGCGCAGATGATCGCGAACCCGCGCCACACGGTCTACGGGTCGAAGCGGCTCGTCGGGCGGCCGTTCGCGTCGCCCACCGTCCGGGCGTGCCGCGACCGGTTCCACTACGAGATCGTGGAGTCCGCCGGCGGCTCGGCGGCCGTGCGCTTCGCCGGGCGCGACTACTCGCTCCAGCAGATCGCCGCGCTCGTGCTCGCGGAGCTGAAGGAGTGCGCGTCGCAGGTCCTCGGCGAGCGCGTCGAGCGCGCCGTCGTGAGCGTGCCCGCCTCGTACAACGACCACCAGCGGAGCGCGGTGCGGGACGCGGGGTGGCTCGCGGGGCTCGAGGTCGAGCGCATCGTCAACGAGCCCACCGCGGCGGCCGTCGCGTTCGGGCGCGGGAAGGGGCTCGAGGCGCGCGTGCTCGTGTACGACCTCGGCGGCGGCACCTTCGACGCGTCGGTGCTCCAGATCCGCGGCGACGTCTACGAGGTCGTCTCCACGGGCGGCGACACGTTCCTCGGCGGCGTCGACTTCGACGCGCAGCTCGTGGACCACCTCGCCTTCCGGTTCATGGAGGAGCACGGGGTGACGCCTCCGGACGACCGCGCCGTCTGGCAGCGGATCCGGGACGCGGCGGAGGACACGAAGATCGCCCTCTCCACGCGCGACCGCGCCATCGCGCACGTGCCGTGGCTGTGCAAGGGAGAGGACGGGAAGGGGATCGACCTGTCCGTCGAGGTCACGCGCGCCGAGCTCGAGGCCCTCACGGGCCGGCTCGTGGACCGCACGCTCGAGATCTGCCGCGAGGTGCTGGCCGCGAAGGGGTTGCGGGCCGGTGATCTCGACGAGGTGGTGCTCGTGGGCGGGCAGAGCCGGATGCCGCTCGTCCGGCGCAGGGTCGCCGCGGCGCTGGGGCGAGAGCCGAGCCAGAGCGTCGAGCCCGAGGAGGCCGTCGCCCTCGGTGCCGCGCTGCTCGCCGAGTCGATCGCGCGCACCGAGCCGGTCGTCGTCATCGACGCGCTCGCCATGGGGATCGGCGTGGCGCTGCCCGGCGGCCGCATGGCCACGGTGCTCGCGCGCAACGCCGCGCTCCCGGCGCGGAAGACGTACGAGCTCGCCACCACGCGCGACGGGCAGACCGAGCTCGAGCTGCACGTCTTCCAGGGCGACTCGCCGCGCGCCTCCGAGTGCGAGTACCTGGGCACGGTGCGCTTCGACGGGCTCCCGGCGCGCGAGCGCGGCGCGGTGAAGGTCTCGGTCGAGTTCGCGCTCGGCCCCGACGGCCTCCTCGGCGTCACCGGGACCGACGGCTCCGGTCGGGCGACGGTCTTCCACCTCGCGACGGCCGACACGCCCGAGTCGCTCCGCGACAAGCTCGGCTTCCCGGAGTCTCCCGCCGCGCCGCGCGGCTCGCGGCCGATCGACGTCACGCCGTCGCGGCGGCGGAGGGGGTTCTTCGGCAGGCTCTTCGGGGTCAGGGGGTGAAGGGTTGAGCGCCGTGGGCCCGCTCGTCGTCTTCCTGCAGGGAGGTTCCTGGGAGCATCGCTACCAGGCGGTGACGCTCGCGGTCACCGCCGCCGCGCTCGGCGACCCCGTCGTCGTCGCGCTGTTCTTCGAGCCGCTCCGGCTCTGGGTGGCGGGCCGGTTCGACGAGGGAGCGCCGCCGGAGGCCGCGCGCGCCCGGGTGCAGGGCCTCGCGGAGTCGCTCGCGGAGGCGCGGCGCGCGCTCGGGCTCGAGGTCGTCGCGTGCGACACGGCGGTGAGGCTCGTGGGACTCGAGCCGGGTGCGCTGGGGAGCGCGGTGGATCGGATCGCGTCGGTGCCGTCGCTGTGGAAGATGGGGAGGGAGGGGAAGGTCGTCGTCATCTGAGCGCGACCCCGACCCCGACCCCGACGGCGATCGTTGCCGCCCCGCCGATCGCGCGGTATACGCCGGTCCTCCGATGTCCCTTTCCACCAAGACTGCGCTCGTGGTGGGCGCGGGCGGGCTCGGCGGGCCGGCGCTCCTCGTGCTCGCCGCGAACGGGGTGGGGCGGCTCGTCCTCGG
>DASSQM010000381.1:0-3896 GCA_035702465.1 Anaeromyxobacter sp.
GGAGGAAGTAGCCGCAGGTGACCCGTCCGCGACCGGTGGAGACGAGGCGCGGCCGGCTGGAGGCGGGGACGCCGGCGAGGGTGCGGGCGAAGGGGGGACCGCAGCGTTGCGCGAGCAGGCAGCCGCGAGGAGCAGGAGCGCCGCGCGGCACAGCGGGCGAGCCATCGGGAGCGAGCTTGCCACGGAAGGGGCGAGGAAGCCAAACGGGGGCCCGCCGAGCGGGCGATGGAGCGGCGACCGTCACCCACATGGGGAAGAGACCGACCCCGCGGGGCGGGAGAGCATCGGCGCCATGCGTGCCTCCTCCATCGCCCTCGCCGCGCTGCTCGGCTGCTCCGCCCGCCACGCGCCACCTCCCGCCGCCGCGGCGGCGGACCTCGCGCTGCCCGGCGAGCGACACCTCCGGAACGTCCGCCAGCTCACGTTCGGCGGCGAGAACGCGGAGGCGTACTTCAGCTTCGACGGAAGGGAGCTCGTGTTCCAGGCGACGCCCGCAGGCGCGCCCTGCGACCAGGAGTTCGTGATGCGGGCGGACGGCTCGGCACGCCGGCGCATCTCGAACGGGAAGGGCCGCACGACGTGCGGCTACTTCTTCCCCCACGGCGAGCGGATCCTCTACTCCTCGACGCACGAGGAGGCCGCGGAGTGCCCGCCGAAGCCCGACATGTCGCAGGGCTACGTCTGGGCGCTCTACGACTACCAGATCTACACCGCGCGCCCGGACGGGAGCGATCTGCGCGCGCTCGCGCCGGCGCCGGGCACCTACAACGCCGAGGCGACGATCTCCTCGGACGGCTGGATCGTGTTCACCTCGACGCGCGACGGCGACCTCGACCTCTACAAGATGCGGCTCGACGGTTCCGGGCTCACGCGGCTCACCCGCACCCCGGGCTACGACGGCGGCGCGTTCTTCTCCGCGGACGGCAGGCGCATCGTCTTCCGCGCGAGCCGCCCGTCGACGCCGGAGGAGCTCGCGGAGTACCGCGACCTCCTCGCGCGGAAGCTCGTCAAGCCCGGGAAGCTCGAGATCTACGTCATGAACGCGGACGGGTCCGACGTGCGCCAGGTCACGCACCTCGGCGCGGCGAGCTTCGCGCCGTTCTTCCACCCCGACGGGCGGCGCATCCTCTTCGCCTCGAACGTGGGCGACCCGCGCGGCCGGAACTTCGACATCTACATGGTGAACGACGACGGGACCGGCCTCGAGCGCATCACGACGAACGAGACCTTCGACGGCTTCCCGATGTTCTCGCCCGACGGGAAGAAGCTCGTGTTCGCGTCGAACCGGAACGGGAGCCGTCCCGGCGAGACGAACGTGTTCGTCGCCGACTGGGTGGAGTGAGCGCCGCGGCGGCGGGCGCGCGGAGCTCGCGCTCGGCGCGGTCGCACAGGGCGCCGAGGAGCTCGAGCAGCTCGCGCGGCCGCTCGGGATCGCGCGCCTCGAGGTCGACGCGCACGATGCGATCCATCTCCATGCTCGCGCGCTCGAGGTCGCTCGACGCGCCGAGCTCGAGGAACCAGCCGACGGGCGGGACCTCGAGGTCCCGCAGCTTGGTCCAGATCCAGCGCATGTTCGGGTCGTTGAACCCGTAGCCGACGAGCAGGAGCTGGCGCCCCATGACGTCGGAGCAGAAGCGCAGATCGATCGGGTTCGCCGCGAGATCCGACCGGCGGTGGAAGTCGGACTCGCCCACCACGAGCGTGTCCGGCCGCGCGAGCGTTCCGTGCAGCTTGTAGATGGGGAAGCGCGGGACGAAGCGACCCCCCACGCGATCGTGCTGCCAGCGGTGGAGGTCCTCGGCCGCGGCGACGACCTGGAACGTTCGGCCGGCCGCCGCGAACGCCTTCTCGAGTAGGTCGTCGAAGTTCGTCGTGTAGATCGCCGGCACGAAGCGCGAGAGGCGCACCAGCGCCGAGTGGAGCGGCAGGCCCGCGGCGTCGATCCGCGAGGTGTCGAACATGGCGGAGAGCTTCTCGACGAGCCGCCTCTCGCCGCAGAGGAAGCGCTGGACCTCCGGGATGCGGAGCAGGGCCTCGACGGGTACGCTGTCCTCCGGCCCGGGCGGGCGGAAGCGCGCGCGCGCGCCGGGGAGGCGCTTGCGCAGCGCCGGGACGAGGTCCTGGGCGAGCGCGCAGACCGCCTCGCGCCACGACGGGAGCCCCGCCCAGCGCGACGCCCCCGCGCCGACGAGGGGAAGGAGCTGTCCGCGCGCGAGCGCGTCGAGGAGGCGATCGACGACGGCGCCGTGGGTCGGAGGCGAGCGCACGCGGATCGAACGTGAAGACGCGCGGGCGGGCCGACAACCTCGCCCGACCACCCCGACCCCGACCCCGGCCGAGGGCCGGAACCCGAGGTCAGGACCCCTTCTTCCCCATCAGCCCCTCCAGCCGCGCCGGCGAGAACGGCGACAGATCCACCGGCGCGGGCCGGCCGAGGATCGCCGCGGCGATCGCGTCGGCGGTGATCGGGGCGAGGAGGATGCCGTTCCGCGTGTGCCCGGTCGCGTAGAAGAGGCCGGGCACGGTCCCCGCGCCGAGGATCGGCTCGCCGTCGGGGCTCGCGGGCCGGAAGTTCGACCAGGTCTCCACGACCGGAGCGCGCTCGAGCGCGGGCGCGATGCCGATGGCGATGTCGAGCACCTGGCGAAGGCCCCCCGCGGTCACCGCCTTCTCGAACCCGACCTCCTCCATGGTCGAGCCGCAGAGGATGCGGCCGTCGGCGCGCGGCACGACGTACCCGTGGCCCGAGAAGACGACGCGCGAGAGGAGCGGCGGGCGGGTGTCGAGGATGACGATCTGGCCGCGCACCGGTCGGACGGCGCCGGCGGGGAGCCCGTGCCCCTCCACGAGGAGGCTCCAGCTCCCGGCGGCGAGCACGACCACTCCGGCCTCGATGCGTCCGCGGTCGTGGTCGACGCCGGCGACGCGGCCGCCCTCGACGGCGATGCGCTTCACCTGCCCGGTCAGGAACGTCGCGCCGGAGCGCGCCGCCGCGACATACGCCGCCCGGGCGAGCGGCCTCGGATCGAGCGACGCCTCGTCGGGGAAGAAGAGCGCCCCGCGCGCCTCCGGCGAGACGGCCGGCTCGAGGCGGCCCACCGCGGCGTCGTCGAGCACCTCCACCGGGAGCCGGTGCCGCTGCATCTTCTCGGCGCGGGCGGCGAGGATCTTCGCGTGCGCGTCGTCGAGCGCGACCTCGAGCGTGCCGAGGGCGCGGTAGCCCACGGACATGCCCGAGAGCGCCTCGACCTCGCGCGCGAACGCGGGGTAGCGCTCGAGCGAGGCGCGGCACAGCCCGTAGAACGGGCCAGGCTCGACCGCCTCGACACCCGGCGAGAGGATCCCGCCGGCCGCGCTCGAGGCCTCGGCGCCGGGGATGGCGCGCTCGAGCACCGCGACCTTGCGCCCCGCCTGCGCGAGGCGCAGCGCGACGGACGAGCCCTGGATGCCCGCCCCGACGACGGCGACGTCGAAGGCCACGGGAGGAGAGACTACGCGCCGTCGGGCAAACGGCAAGCCGAACTCGCCGGAATTCGACGTCCGGCCGAGGCACTTTTCGCGAAGCGAAATGTGCCCGGCCGCTCCTTACCGGCGATGCTGGAGGCTCTAGACCTCGGGCCGCGTTCCGTCGCCCGCGCCGTCGGGGCGCGCCCGCTTGACGCCGTTCACGAGCAGGTCGAAGACGTGCTGCCGCCACGCCTCGGACGAGATCGGCTCGGGCAGGAACGGGTGCGCCGCCTCGCGCGCGGCCGCGACGAGCGCCGCGAGACCGCCCACGGTGACGACGGTGAGGATGGGGTCGAGGCCGACGCCCGTGCCGTCGCCGTTCCCGTTGGCGCCCACGCCGAGCGCCGACGCGGCCCGGCGAACAGGGTCCAGGATCGACGGCTCCGCTT
>DASSQM010000382.1:0-4611 GCA_035702465.1 Anaeromyxobacter sp.
CGCCGAGACCGCCCGGCCGCTCCGCGTGGCGCGGCCCAAGCGCGCGGCGCGCGTCGTGCGGTAGCCGGTCTCCAAATCCGGCCGAGGCACTCTTCGCGAAGCGAAATGTGCCCGGCCGCTCCCTACCGGCTACCGGAGGACGGACTCCTACCCACCCTCCAGCTCGTCGCCCGTCTCGCCGCGCAGCGCGCGAAGCGCCATGTCGATGGCCTCGGCGGCGTTGACCGGCTCCGTCGGGTCGAGCTCGGAGCCCGGCGATCCCCAGGCGAACCACGTGGCGTTCCCGGAGCCGTCGACGAGCGAGATCGCGCCCGCCGGTCGCCGCACCGCGGGGGACTCGACCCGCGGCGGCCCGAAGAAGCCGCCGCCGAGCGGCGGGTCCTGGAGCGGCGCGAGGAGCCGGTCGTCGAACCGGTGGTACATCGCGACGGCGTCCACGCCGAGGGAGCGCACGACCTCGCCGGCGCCGGATCCTGCCGACTCGAGCGGGCGCGCGTACCGCGGCCGCGGCTGCGCCGACGCGATGGAGCCGTCGACGCGCGCGTAGAGCCGCTCGACGCCACGCAGCTCCGCGGGCGGCCTCGCCCCGAGCTCGACGCGCGTCACCTCGTAGCCGCGCGCGGCGAGGCTCTCCGCGAGCGCGTCGAGCGCGTCCTTCGCGCGGGGCGCGTCGCGATCGGTCCTCACGCGGACGAGCGCCACCTTCTTCACGCCCGCGAACGCGGGCGGGCCGGACGGCGGCGGCGGCTCGCCCAGGGTCGCGCACGAGAGCGTGCCGGCGCATCCGAGCGCCGCGGCGAGCACGGCGAGCCACCACCCTTTCACGCTTCCTCCGCTCACGGGGCCCCCGCGCTATATTCACACCCATGCCCGTCACCGTCGAGACCGGCGCGACGCTGTCGTTCGACCGGTTCTGGCGCTGGCTGCGGCGCCACGCGAACTGCATCCTGCGCGCGGGCACGCCCGACAGCTACATGTACGACGCCGACGACCTCCACTGGCACCTCGAGGAGGACGAGGAGCGCGTACCCACCGTCCAGCTCCTGCGCGGCAAGCAGCTCCTCGCGGAGCTCGTGATCGAGACGCGCGAGCTCCTGTTCGTGCAGGCGCTCCCGGATCCGGACGGCGAGCAGGGGCAGTTCCTGTTCGAGCTCATCGGCGGCGGCGGAGACGAGCCGTACGCCGTCTACCACTTCGTCCTGGCGCACGGCTTCGACGAGGAGACGCAGCACCGGCAGCTGAAGCAGTAGCGGCGGGAAGGGGGGAAGGGCGTGCGCTTCCCGGAGTACGACCGGCTCGACGCGCTCGCGCTCGGCGCGCTCGTGGCGCGCCGTGAGGTCTCGCCCGCGGAGCTGCTCGAGGCGGCCATCGAGCGGGCGGGCGCGCGCGATCCGGCCATCAACGCCATCGTGGCGCGGTACGACGACGAGGCCCGGACGCGCGCGCGGGGCCCGCTCCCCGCGGGCCCCCTCTCCGGCGTCCCGTTCCTGCTCAAGGATCACCTCGCCGCCTGGAAGGGCCACCCCCTCACGCACTCGTCGCGCTTCCTGGAGGGCGCCGTCCAGGCCGAGGACGCCGAGGTGGTGCGCCGCCTCGCGCGCGCGGGGCTCGTCTTCTTCGGCCAGACGAACACGCCCGAGCTCGCCATCCTCGGCACGACCGAGCCCGAGCTGCGCGGCCCCACCCGCAACCCGTGGGATCCCGCGCGGTCGTCCGGCGGTTCTTCGGGCGGTTCCGCCGCCGTGGTCGCCGCGCGCATCGTGCCCGCGGCGCAGGCGAGCGACGGCGGCGGCTCCATCCGCATCCCCGCCTCCGCGTGCGGCGTCTTCGGCATGAAGACCACCCGCGGCCGCGTGTCGTTCGGCCCCGCCCAGGGCGAGGGGTGGTCCGGGTTCGACACGATCGGGTTCCTCACGCGCAGCGTCCGCGACGGCGCGGCCCTCCTCGACGCCGTGGCGGGGCCGGCGCCCGGCGATCCGCACGTCGCGCCGCCGCCGGCGCGGCCGTTCCTCGCCGAGGTCGGGGTCGAGCCCGGGCGGCTCCGCGTGGCGTTCACGAAGGAGTCGCTGTTCGGGCGCGCCACCGACCCGGAGTGCGCCGCCGCGGTCGAGGGCGCCGCGCGCCTCGCCGCCGAGCTGGGCCACGACGTCGCGGAGGTGCGCCCGACGTTCCCGCGCGACGCCCTCGTGCGCGCGTACCTCGTCGTGGTCGCCGCCGGCGTCGCGGCCGAGCTCGAGGACGCGGCGCGCGCGACCGGCCGGCGCCCGGGGCCGGACAACCTCGAGCCGGAGACCTGGGCGCTCGCCTCCGGAGGGCACACGCTCAGCGCGCGCGACCTCGTCCTCGCGGAGCTGGAGATCCACCGCGCCGCGCGCACGGTGGCCGCGTTCTTCGAGGAGCACGACGTCCTCCTCACGCCCACGACGGCCGTGCCGGCCCTGCCGCTGGGCGCCATGAAGTCGACGCGGCTCGAGCGCGCGGCGGTGCGCCTCGTGGCGCGCGCCCGCTCGCGGACGCTGTTCGAGAAGCTCGTGTCCGAGATGGGCGCCCGCTCCTTCGACGCGACCGGCAACACCATGCTCTTCAACCAGACGGGCCAGCCGGCGATGAGCGTGCCGCTCCACTGGACCACCGGCGGGATCCCGGTCGGCGTCCAGGCGGCGGCGCGGTTCGGGGAGGAGGCGACGCTGTTCCGGCTCGCGAGCCAGCTCGAGCGCGCGCGCCCGTGGGCGGGTCGCGCTCCGCCGCTCGTGGACGGGCGGGCGCCGTGACGTGGGACGACATCGTCGTGGGCGGAGGCCACAACGGCCTCGTGCTCGCGGCGTACCTCGCGCGCGCCGGCGACCGCGTCCTCGTCCTCGAGGCGCGCGATCGCGTCGGCGGCGCCTGCACCACCGAGGAGACCTGGCCCGGATTCCGGGTCTCCACCGCCGCCTACGTCGTCTCGCTCTTCCGGCCCGAGATCGTGCGCGACCTCGAGCTGGCGCGGCACGGGTACGCGGTGCTCGAGCGGAACCCGTCGTCGTTCACGCCCTTCCCCGACGGCCGCTCGCTCCTGCTCGGCCCGGACCCCGCGCTGAACCGCCGCGAGGTGGCGAAGCTGTCGCCGCGCGACGCCGAGCGGCTCCCGCGCTACGAGGCGATGCTGGAGCGCATCGCGCGCGCCGTCGAGCCGACGCTCCTCGAGACGCCGCCGGACCCGTTCTCCGGGCGCGTGCGCGACCTCCTGCGGCTCCTCCGCGACGGCCGGCGGCTCCTCGCGCTCCGGAAGGACGGCCCCGCCGCCGTCGAGATCCTCACCGCGTCGGCGCGATCGGTCCTCGACCGCTGGTTCGAGTCGGACGAGCTCAAGGCCACCCTCGCCACGGACGCCATCATCGGCGCGTGGGCCTCGCCGTCGACGCCGGGCACGGCCTACGTGCTCTTCCACCACGTCATGGGCGAGACGAACGGCGCGCGCGGCGTGTGGGGGTACGTTCGCGGCGGGATGGGCACGCTCTCCGAGGCGCTCGCCGCCGCGGCGCGCGCGCACGGCGCCGAGATCCGCACGTCCGCGCGGGTGGCGCGGATCCTCGTCCGCGGGGGCGCCGCCCTGGGCGTGGTCCTGGAGGACGGCACGGAGCTCCGCGCGCGTCGCGTCGCCTCGAACGCGGACGCCTCGCGCACGCTGCTCGGCCTCGTGCCCGAGGCGGAGCTGCCGCCGGGCGTCGGCGACGCGGTGCGCGCCATCGACTACGCGAGCGGCTCGGTGAAGATCAACGTGGCGCTCTCGGGGCTGCCGGACTTCCGCGCCCTGCCCGGCGCGGGGGCGCCGGGGCCGCAGCACCGCGGCACGATCCACGTCGCGCCCTCGCTCGACTACCTCGAGCGCGCGTTCGACGACGCGCGCGCGGGGCTGCCGTCGCGCGCGCCGGTCCTCGAGTGCACCCTGCCCTCCGCCGTCGACCCGACCGTCGCGCCGCCGGGCCGGCACCTCCTGTCGATGTTCGTCCAGTACGCGCCCTACCGGCTCGCGGAGGGGACCTGGGACGAGGAGCGCGAGCGGTTCGCGGGGCGCTGCTTCGACGTCCTGGAGGAGTACGCGCCCGGGTTCCGGAAGCTCGTGCTCGCCCACGAGGTGCTCGCGCCGCCCGACCTCGAGCGGCGCTTCGGCCTCACGGGCGGGAACATCTTCCAGGGCGCGATGACGCTCCCGCAGCTCTTCTCGATGCGCCCTTTGCCCGGGCACGCCGACTACCGGACGCCCATCGAGAACCTCTACCTCTGCGGGGCGGCGGCGCACCCCGGCGGCGGCGTCATGGGCGCTTGCGGCTACAACGCGGCGCGCGAGATGCTGCGCGACCGGCGGCGCGGCTGGCCGGGGGACCGGAAGCGATCGGCTACCAGATGAGGAGGAGCGTCCGGTTGACCCGGATCTCCTCGGTGAGGAGCGCGAGCGTGCTCGCGCGGCCCGCCACGAGCTCGGGCGCGATCTCGGACGAGCGGCGCGCGATGGCGGCGGGGTCCGTCGGCGAGCGCTCGAACGTGCCCGCGACGTAGTCCGTGCCGACCTCGGTGAGCTCGAAGACCTCGGTCTTCGCGAGGTCGTCCAGCCAGGCGACGATCTTCTCG
>DASSQM010000383.1:0-10519 GCA_035702465.1 Anaeromyxobacter sp.
GGGAGCCGACGACGCCGACCTGAAGAGGCGTCGCCCCGAGGTGGAGCGCCCAGCCGACGAGCACAGTGGGACCCGCGCAGGCGTTCACGAGCTCGGCGAAGACGCCCTCCGCCGTCGACGCGCGGAGGGAGCGGCGGAGGCGGGACGCGGTGCGGCGGGGAGGAGGGGACACGGTCGTTCGGAGCGCGGGCGAGCCTGGCGGCGCGCGCTCGCTCAACGTGCCACGGGGAGCGCGGTGGGATGAAGGATCCCGGGGTACGTGCCGGCACCCCGCCCGTGCCCGTACTCGGCCCCCGACCCCGACCGCGCCCCCCCGACCCCGCACCTGTCCGGCTGCACGAGCGCGCGACGGGGCTAGAATCCGCCTCGCCATGCCGACCGCCGCCGAAAGCGCTGCCGAGCCCTCCCCCGCACCGCGCGAGCCGTCCCTCCTCCCCCGCGAGCACGGCGCGTGGGGTCAGCTCGCCCTGCCGCTCGTCACGGCGCTCGCGCTCGGCCGCCCCGGGGTCGCGGCGATCCTGCTCGCCGTCGCGATCGTCCTCGCGTTCGTCTGCCACGAGCCGCTCGTCGTCGTGCTCGGGCAGCGCGGACGGCGGCTCAAGACCGAGCTCGACGCGCGCGCACAGCGCAGGATCGCGACGGTGGGCGCGCTGGCGCTCGCGGCGGGGATCGCCGGGCTCCTGCTCTCGCCGCCTGCGCGCCTGGCGGTCCTTCCGGCGGCGTTCCTCGGCGCGGCCTCGCTCGCGCTCGTGCTGGCGCGCCTGGAGAAGACGACCGCAGGCGAGCTGGTCGTCTCCTTCGCGCTCTCGGCGGCGGCGGTCCCCGTCGCCATCGCCGCCGGCACGCCGGCGCGGGACGCGTGGGCGGCGGCCGCGGCGTGGGCGGCCGCGTTCGCCGCCGCGACGTTCCCGGTTCGTGCCATCCTCCTGCGCGCGAAGACGAAGGGCGAGGTGGATCGCCGCGCGCTGGCCGCGTCCGGCGTCGCGGCCATCGCCGCGGCGGCGCTCCTCGCCGCGTGGCGCGGGTGGGTCCCCGCGGCGGCCGGCGTCGCGGTGCTGCCCGTCGCGGTCCCTGCGTTCGCCGTCGCGGTCGCGGGCGTCCGCCCGCAGCGCCTCACGCAGGTGGGCTGGACGATCGTGGGGGCGAGCGTGATCTCGCTCCTCGTCCTCGTCATCGGGCTCCGGATGGACGGCTAGCTCGCCGGGAGCTCCACGGCGAACGTCGAGCCTTCGCCCGGCGCGCTCCGTACCAGGATCCGCCCGCCGTGCGCCTCCACCAGGCGACGCGCGATCCAGAGCCCGAGCCCGAGGCCCGAGTACTGCCGCCCGGAGACGGCACGCTCGAACCGCCCGAAGATGCGCTCCTGATCCTCGGGCGCGATCCCGATCCCGCGGTCCTCCACCTCCACCCGCGCGCGGGTCCCGTCGAGCGCCGCCGAGATTCGCACCGGCCCGCCGCGCCCGTACTTGAGCGCGTTCGAGAGGAGGTTCGAGACGACCTGCTCGATGCGCGCCGCATCGAACGCGCAGGGCGCCGGACCCGCGGCGTCCACGCGGAGCTCCGACCCGCAGTCGCGGGCCTCGTCCTCGAACCCGGCGGCGACGTCGCGCACGACCGCGGCGAGATCGCCCTGGTCGCGCGCGAGCTCGATGCGGCCCGCCGTGATGCGCGAGACGTCGAGGAGCGCGTCGGAGAGGCGCACGAGCTTCTGCGCCTGGCGGTCGAGCATGCGCAGGCGCGACTCGATCCCCTGGAGGTCCCGCTTCGCCGCCTCGCGCCCGAGGAGCTGGACCGTGAGCCGGAGCGTCCCGAGCGGCCCGCGCAGCTCGTGCGAGGCCACGTGCAGGAACTCCTCCCGCGCCGCCGCGGCGAGGGTCGCCTCCCGGAGGAGGCGCGCGTGCTCCACCGCGAGCGCCGTCCGGTGAGCGACGTCCGACGCGAGCGCGAGGTCCGCCGCGCCGAACCGGCCGGCCGCCTCGGCGCTCGCGACGACGAAGGCTCCGATCGACTTGCGCTTCAGGCACAGCGGCGCGAGCACGGCCGCCGGCGCCGAGCCGGCCAGCGCCGGCGGGAAGTCCTTCACGACGAGGGGCTCCCCGCACAGGCTCGTGCGCGAGAGCCTGCCGCGCGGATCCTTCCGGAGGTGCCCGTCCACGGCCGCGCCGAGCGACGCGGGCCCGGAGGACGCGGCGAGCGCGAGGTCCCCCGAGTCCTTCGCGACGTAGATGCCCGCCCACTCGCCGAGGGCGGGCACCGCGAGGCGCACGAGCCCGGCGAGCATGTCGTCCTCGCCGCTCGCCTCCGCGAGGAGCGCCGAGACCTGATCGAGGAAGGCGAGCCGCGTGCGCGCCGCGACCGCCTCGGCGCGCGCGAGGCGCTCCGCCACGAAGAGCCGGGCGCGCTCGAGCGCCTGGGCCGACTGGCTCGCCAGCGCCGCTGCGAACGCGCGGTCCTCCTCCGGGAACCGGTGCGGCTCGGCGAACGCGACCGCGAGGACGCCGAGCGGCCGGCCCTCGAGCTCGAGCGGGAGCGCGGCCAGGGCCTCGCCGAACGGATCGCCTTGGAGCGTCTCGACGCGCGGATAGCGCGCGAGCAGCGACGCGCGATCCTCGACGAAGACCGGCGCGACGCCGCGGAAGCACTCGCCCGCCGGCGTCTGCGCGTCGGCGGCGGCGCGCGCCACCGCCTCCTCCCGGGCGCCGTGGGACCGCAGGACCGCGAGGCCACCCCGCGCGCCCTCCACGAGCACGAACCCGCCCTGCCCGCCCAGCGCCGAGATGGCGGCGCCGAGCGCGACCTGCGCGACCTCGCCGGGCGTCCGGGCTGCGGCGAGCGCGCCGGTGGCGGCCTGCAGCCGCGCGATGCGGGCTGCGGTCGCCTCCGCCTCGCGCCGTGCCGCGCGCTCGACCTCCCACGAGATCTGATCCAAGCGTCCCCCCGGACACCCCGCCCCGCCGTGGTTCGAGAGTAAACCCCTTTGGGTCCCACGAACAAGGCACGCGCGCTGCGGCAGCGGACCGCGCGCCACCGCGTCGGTCAAACGTGGCAACCCGCCGCATCTTCGGGTGGAATAGCGAGCATGCGCGACCTCGGGCCCGTGCTCGACTTCATGAGAGCCCTCTGGGCGCTCGATCACGCGCTCCAGTCCGCGTCGAAGCGGATGGAGGCGACGCGAGGCGTGACGGCGCCGCAGCGGCTCGTCGTCCGGATCGTGGGGCGGTTCCCCGGCATCTCGGCGGGAGAGGTCGCGGACATCCTGCACCTCCACCCGAGCACGCTCACCGGCGTCCTCAAGCGGCTCGGGGATCGCGGCCTGCTCGAGCGGCGACCGGATCCGGCCGACGGCCGGCGCGCGCTGCTCGAGCTCACGCCGCGCGGGCGCAAGACGGATCAGCTCCGCGACGGGACGGTCGAGGCCGCGGTGCGGCGCGCCCTGCGGAGGCTGCCGCCCGCGTCGGTGCGCGCCGCCCGCGACGCCGCCCTCGCGCTGTCGGAAGAGCTCGAGAAGCTCGGCGGGTAGCCCGCCGCAGGGCCGGTTGGTACATTCACGCGCGTGCGCGTCCTCCTCTCGAACGACGACGGGGTCCACGCGGCAGGGCTCCGCGCGCTCGCCGACGCCTTCGAGGGCGACGAGGTCTGGGTGGTCGCGCCCGACCGCGAGCAGTCGGCCTCGTCGCACGCGATCTCGCTGCACCGGCCGCTCCGCATGCACGAGGTCTCGCCGCGCTGGTACTCGGTCGACGGGACGCCGACCGACGCCGTCTACATGGGCCTGAACCTCGTCCTGCGGGGCGCGCCCCCCGACGTCGTCGTCTCCGGCGTGAACCACGGGCCGAACCTCGGAAACGACGTGCTGTACTCCGGCACCGTCGCCGCCGCGATGGAGGCGGCGCTCCTCGGCGTGAGCGCCATCGCGGTGTCGCTCGCGAGCGGGCCGCCGCACGAGTTCTCCGAGGCGGCGCGGTTCGCGGCCGCGCTCGCGCGCCGGATCGCCTCGTCCCGTCCCCCTGCCCCGGTCCTCCTCAACGTGAACGTGCCGCCGGGGCCGGTGAAGGGATACCGCTTCGTCCGGCTCGGCCGGCGCACCTACGGCAGGGAGGTCGTCGAGAAGACGGATCCCCGCGGCCGGAAGTACTACTGGATCGGCGGCGAGGGCGGACCGGTGAACGAGGACATCCCCGGCTCGGACTGCAACGCGGCGCTGCGGGAGCGGCTCGTCTCGGTGACGCCCATCCACCTCGACGTGACCCACGACGCCGTGCTCCAGGAGCTGCGGAGCTGGACCATCCCCGGGTTCCAGAAGGAGCCGGCGTGAGGGTGCGCTGCGCCGCGTCCATGGCGGCGCTCCTCCTCGCGGGCTGCCCCGCGCCGCGGCAGGCGCTCCGGCCGCCGCCGGTTCCGCTCGAGCCGGCCGCGCACCACGAGGAGCTCGCGCTCGCGGGCGTCGTCCACGTGGTCCACCGCGGCGAGACCATCTGGCGGATCGCGCGGGCCTACGGGATCGATCCGGGCGATCTGATGGAGACGAACGGGGTCTCGGACCCGCGCAGCGTGGAGGTGGGGACGGAGCTCTTCGTGCCGGGGGCGACGAGGGTGGTGGAGGTGCCGGGGGTGGAGGGGACCGCAGCCGCAGCCGCATCCGCGGTCCGGAGCCCGACCGCGACGGCGACCCCGACCGCGACCGCGACCCCGACCCCGACCGCGACCGCGACCCCGACCTCGACCTCGTCCCCGACCCCGACCGCACATGGCGCCTCGCTCTCCTGGCCTCTCCGCGGCGTCCTCTACGGCCGCTACGGCGTGCGCGCCGGGAAGCGGCACGACGGGATCGACATCGCGGCGCCGGAGGGCACACCGGTCCTGGCGGCGGCGGCGGGGGCCGTCATCTACGCGGGAGAGCAGCCGGGCTACGGGTCCATCGTCATCCTGAGGCACGACGGCGGGCTCGTGACGCTCTACGCGCACAACGCGCGCATCCTCGTCGAGGAAGGCGCGCGCGTGCGCCGGGGCGAGCCCATCGCCCGCGTCGGGCAGACGGGCAGGACGACCGGGCCACACCTGCACTTCGAGGTGCGCGACGGCACCCGGCCTCGCAACCCGCTCCTGTTCCTCCCGTAGTACTCTCGGGCGCCATGCTCGACGCCGTCCGCGCCCGGATCCGCGACGTCCCCGACTTCCCGAAGAAGGGGATCGTGTTCAAGGACATCACCCCCGTCCTCGCCGACGCGAAGCTGTTCCGCGAGGTGGTCGACGCGTTCGCCGCCCGGTGGAAGGGAGAGCGCGTCGACAAGATCGTCGGGATCGAGTCGCGCGGGTTCCTGTTCGCCGCGCCGCTCGCGTACGCGCTCGGCGCCGGCCTCACCATCGTGCGCAAGCCGGGCAAGCTCCCGTGGGAGGTGGTGCGCGAGGCCTACGCGCTCGAGTACGGCGAGGCGACGCTCGAGCTCCACATCGACGCGGTCGGGCCGGGCGAGCGGGTGCTCGTGGTGGACGACGTGCTCGCGACCGGCGGGACGGCGGAGGCGGTGGGCAGGCTCGTGGCGAGGCAGGGGGCGGAGCTCGTGGCGTACTCGTTCCTCGTCGAGCTCGGGTTCCTGCACGGCGCGCGGCGGCTCGGACCGGGCAAGGTCCACGCGCTCATCACGTACTGACCGCGTGACTGCGCGGCGGCGCGCGATTACAGCACCTGGGTGACGGAAGAGCGTCGCACCCTCAAGTTCCTCGGCACCGCGGGCGCCCGCCACGTCGTCTCGACGCAGCTCCGCCACTCCGGCGGTCTCGTCTGGAGCCTCGGCGCGGCGACGATCTGGGTGGATCCCGGCCCGGGCGCGCTCGTGCGCGCGCTCGCGTCGAGGCCCAAGGTGGACCCGGCGCGCGTCGACGTGCTCGTCCTCACGCACCGGCACCTCGATCACGCGGGCGATGCGACCGCGGTCGTGGAGGCGATGACGAAGGGCGGCTTCGGGAAGCGTGCGATGCTGCTCGCGCCGCGCGATGCGCTCGAGGACGATCCGGTGGTCTTCCGCTACGCCCAGGGCTTCGTCGCCCGGCGCGCGCTCCTCGCGGAGGGGAGCCGGCACGAGCTCGCGCCCGGCGTCGCCCTCGAGACTCCGCTCGCCCACGACCACGGCGTCGAGACCTACGGCTACCGCCTCACCGCGCCCGGGCTCGCGGCCGCGCACGTCGTCGACACCTTCTGGCTCGACCGGCTCCCCGAGGCGTACGCGGGCGTCGATCTCCTCCTCGTGAACACGACGCGCGAGAGGGGGCGCGACAAGCGCCTCCTGCACCTCGGCGCCGACGACGCGGAGATCCTCGTCCGGGAGATCCGGCCGAAGCTCGCGGTGCTCACGCACTTCGGCATGCAGCTCGTGCGGGCGCCGCCCGAGCGGATCGCGCTCGGCATCGCCGAGCGGACGGGCGTGCCCACCGTCGCGGCGCGCGACGGCTGGCTGCTCCCGCTCGACGACCTCGCCGCCGCCGCGGCGCGCGGACGCGGCCCGGCGGCGCCGGCGAGCAGCCCGGCATGAAGAGGAGGAGAGCGATGGCGCGAACGATCCTGATCCTGGTCGGCCCCGACTACGAGGACCTCGAGGTCTGGTACCCGAAGCTCCGCCTCGAGGAGGCGGGCTTCGACGTGAAGCTCGCGGGCACGGGCGAGAAGGAGTACCGCGGGAAGCACGGCTACCCGTGCCCCGTCGACGGCCGCGTCGCGGACTTCCCCGCGTCCGGCCTCGCGGGCCTCGTCGCGCCCGGCGGGTGGGCGCCGGACAAGCTCCGGCGCGACGCGGAGGTGCTCCGGCGCGTCCGCGAGGTCCACGCGGCGGGGAAGATGGTCGCCACCATCTGCCACGGCCCGTGGGTGCTCATCTCCGCGGGTATCGTGCACGGCAGGCGGCTCACGTCGACGGTCGGCATCCGCGACGACCTCGTGAACGCGGGCGCGCAGTGGGTGGACGAGCCGGCGGTCGTCGACGGGAACATCGTGTCGTCGCGCGTGCCGAAGGACCTGCCCGCGTTCGGCGCGGCCATGCTGCGCGTCCTCGCGGAGGCGCGGTAGCGCGCCCGGCGGCCCGCGCGGGGACGGGCGCGCCGCGGAGCGCGGCGCGCGACGCCGCGCGGCCTGGGGTATAGCTTCTCGCGCCATGCTCGGGCCCACCGACTACGCGCCCGTCCCCGTGATCGAGGCATGGGACGAGACCCACGTGTTCCGGGGCATGCGGCTCGCGCTGCCGTCGGCGCTCGCGCGCGAGCACGTGCGGCCTGGACAGGTGGTGAAGATCCACGCGGACGGCGCCGGCGAGGGCTTCTTCGCGCTCGCGAGCGCGCCCGAATCCGGCGGCGTCGCCGACCTCCTCGTGAAGCGCGGGGGACGCGTGGCGGACGCCGCCATCGCCGCGGCGCGGCCCGGCGCGAGCCTCGCGCTGACGCGCCCGTTCGGCGAGGGCTTCCCGGTCGACGAGGCGGAGGGGCGCGACGTCCTCCTCTTCGCGGCGGGTTCGGCGATCGGCCCCATCCGCGCGCTCGTCCAGTACGTCATCGGGCACCGGAACCGCTTCGGCCGCGTGACCCTGTTCTACGGCCAGCGCCACGGCGCGGAGTTCGCGTACCGCTCGGAGCACCTGGACTGGGAGCGCCGCGGCGTCCGCGTCGTCCTGTGCCCGTCGTCCGAGGACGATCCGTGGGAGGGGCTCCGCGGGCGCGTGCAGAAGGTCGCCCGGGCGCTCGCCTTCGGCGGCGTCCCCCCCGCCGACGCGGTGGCGTTCGTGGCCGGCATGACCGCCATGGTCGAGGACGTGCGGAAGACGCTCGCCGCGTCGGGGGTCCCGCCGGAGCGGGTGCACGCCAACTTCTAGGCTGGGGGTCCGGCGGTCCAGCGAGGGGAACCATGTCCGAAGTGCATGCCCGGCGCCTGCTCGTCTTCCTGGTCGTCGCGGCGCTCGCGCTGACCGCCCTGCTCATCAAGCCGTTCTGGGTGGCGTTCTTCACCGCGGCGGTCATCGCCGCGGCGCTCCGGCCGGCGCAGGAGTGGCTCTCCGCGAGGCTCCGGGGGCGGCGCGCGGTCGCGGCGACGCTGCTCACGATCGGCGTGCTCGTCCTCGTGGTCCTCCCCATCGCGACGATGGGGACGATCCTCGTGAACGAGGTCCTCCAGGGCGTGGCGTGGCTCAGGAAGACGATCGAGAGCGAGGGCGTCTGGGGGCTCCTCGGGCGCCTGCCCGTTCCCGTGCAGAGCGCCGCGAAGGACGTCCTCGACGCGATCCCGCAGCCGCAGGAGCAGCTCCAGAAGCTCGCGGGGGAGAGGGGCGCCGGCGCGGCGACGGCGGTCGGGGGCGCCATCGCCTGGACGGGCACGGCGCTCTTCCAGACCGGCATGATGCTCATCGCCCTCTGCTTCCTCCTCATCGACGGGCGGCGCCTCGTGAGCTGGATCGACGGCCGCGTGCCGCTCAAGCCGGGGCAGTTCCGGATGCTGCTCGAGGACTTTCGCGCGACGAGCGTCTCGGTCCTCGTCTCCACGCTCGGGACCGCCGCGGCCCAGGCGGTGGTCGCCGGGGTCGGCTATTTCATCGCCCGCGCGCCGAACGCCCTCTTCCTCGTCCTCGCGACGTTCCTCGTCTCGCTCATCCCCGTGCTGGGCGGGTTCATGATGGTGGGCGGGGTGGCGCTCCTCATGTTCGCGACCGGGCGCACCTTCTCCGGCGTCTTCCTCGTGGCCTGGGCGGCGGTGGTCTGGGTCGCGGAGCACGTCGTGCGCCCGTACCTGCTCAAGGGAGGCATGGAGCTCCACGGCGGCGTGGTGTTCTTCGCGCTGCTCGGCGGGCTCGCCGCGTTCGGCAGCGTCGGCCTCCTGCTCGGCCCGCTGGTGCTCACGTTCCTCGTCGCCACGATGCGCCTCTACCGGGCGGAGTTCGGCCGTCCGGGCCAGAGCGATCGCGCGGCGTGATTCCCGTCGGGCCCGGCGCGAGCCGGTGCATGATGGCGCCCTCGATGGGAGGAGCCCATGTCCGACGTCCACGCGCGCAGGCTGCTCGTGTCGCTCGTCCTCGCCGCGCTCGCGCTCACCGCGCTCATCGCGACGCCGTTCTGGGTGGCGCTCGCCTGGGCCGCGGTGTTCGCGGCTGCGCTCCATCCCGTGATGGAGCGGCTCGCGCGCGCGCTCGGCGGGAGGCGCCAGCTCGCGGCGGCGCTCCTCGTCGTCGCGGTGGTGGTGCTCGTGCTCGTCCCGCTCGCCGTCCTCGGCACGGCGCTCGTGAAGGAGATCGTGCAGGGCGTCTCGTGGCTGCGGAGCACGATCCAGAGCGAGGGGATCCTCGGGCTCGTCGACCGGCTGCCGCACGCGCTGCAGCGGCCCGCGCGCGAGCTCATCGAGGCGGCGCCTCAGCCGGAGGATGCGCTCCGGACGCTCGCCGGCCAGGGCACGCGCGCCGCGGCCGCCGTCGGCGGCGCGCTCGTCGCCACCGGATCGGCGCTCTTCCAGGCGGCGATGATGCTCATCGCGCTCTTCTTCCTGCTCACCGACGGAGCGCGGCTCGTCGCCTGGCTCGACGCGCAGGTGCCGCTCCGGCCCGGGCAGCTCCGCGCGCTGCTCGGGGACTTCCGCCAGACGAGCGTGTCCGCGCTCCTCGCGACCCTCGGCACCGCCGCGCTCCAGACCGTGCTCGCGGCGGTGGGCTACCTCATCGCGGGCGCGCCGAACGTGGTCTTCCTCGCGTTCGCGACGTTCGTCGTCGCGCTCGTGCCGGCGCTCGGCGCGACCGTCGCGGTCGTCGGCGTCGCGCTGCTCCTCCTCGCCACCGGGCACACCGGAGCCGGGCTCTTCCTCCTCGGCTGGACCGTCCTCGTCGGCCTCTCGGACAACTTCGCGCGCCCGTTCCTGATGCGAGGCGGGATGTCGCTCCACGGCGGCGCCGTGTTCTTCGCGCTGCTCGGGGGCGTCGCGGTGTTCGGCCCGATCGGCCTCCTGCTCGGGCCGCTCGCCCTCACGTTCCTGCTCACCACGCTGCGCATGTACCGGGGTGAGGTCCGGGCCGCGGATCCCCCATGAAGGGGCGCGGTGGCGCACGGGCGTGCTGCAATCCGCGCCTCGCGCGGGCATTGCCTTCCGCAATGCGCGGGTGACGCAGGCCCCGAAGTCCCCGCGCCTTCTCCTCCGGCACGGCAGATGCTCTGCGGGCGTGCGTGAGCATGCAGGGCACGCCTCTCCGCCTGATCGCCGACGCGGGCCTCGACCGCGCGCCGGGGGCCTCTCCCACGCGCCCCGCGCCGGCGCGGTCGCTCGGGATCCTCGCGCCGGTCGCCGCGCTCGTGATCTTCGCGCTCGGGCTCCTCCGCGCGACGAGCGAGGAGCGGGCGCTGACGAAGCTCCCTCCCGCGGAGCGCGCCGCGGTGGTCCAGCGGACCCTGGACAACCTCCGGTCCGTCTGCGCCGGCGAGCGTGGGCGCGAGCTCCGCGACTTCTGCCGCGGCCAGGCCCAGCTCGTCCTCCCCTTCCCCGAGTGCGACGCCGCCTGCCAGG
>DASSQM010000384.1:0-2991 GCA_035702465.1 Anaeromyxobacter sp.
CCCGAACCCCTGGTCGCCCTTGCGCTGGATGATCTCGAAGAAGAACGGCCCGGCCTCGGGCTCGTGGTAGAGCCCCGCCGAGTCGCGCAGGAAGATCTGGAGGAGGTACGAGCCCGGCCCGGCGCCGTCCACCAGGATCTCGAGCTTGCGGAGCACCCCGGGGTCCTCGTCGAGCTTCCCGATGCCCGTCGTGCGCAGGCGCTCCGGCAGCGCGTCGTAGTACGAACCCGGCGTCGGCATGAACTCGACGCCGCGCGCCCGCATGCCCTCGACGGCGGCGACGATGTCCTTCACCGACAGCGCGGCGTGCTGGATGCCGTCGCCGCGGTGGTCCTCGTTGAACACGTTGATCTGCGAGGACTTGAACGCCGGCCGCCACGGCTCGTTGTTCGCGAACTTCACGCCGGAGCGCGGGTCGCGCATCACCACGGAGCGCAGCCCGGAGCCCTTCTGCGCCTGGATCGCCGCGCGCCGCGCCTCGGCCGCGTCCTTCGTGTGGAACTGCACCTCCCAGAACTCCTCGAACCCGAGCACGTGCTCCATCCAGAGCAGCGCCGGCTTCATGGTCTGGAAGTTCGAGGTGATGTGGTCGATGTACCCGAAGCCGAACGCGTTGCGGCCGCTGAGCGGCGTCTCGTGCGCGACGAGGCCGGGGTAGCTGCCTGCGTAGCCGCGCCGCTCCACGAACCGGAACGTCGTGTCGCCGAGCGGCGTGGTGATGTTGAAGGTGCGGAGCGTGCCGCCGCCGTCCCCGTGCTCCTGCACGTCGGAGATGGGCGTCCCGCCGCGCTCCTCCAGGAGCCGGAACGCCTTCTCCGCGTCCTCCACGCGGAAGACCACCGCGCCGATGCCGTCGGGGTGCTTGCGCAGCCAGCGCCAGGCTCGCCCGCCCTCGCCGAGCGGCTGCGAGCACACGATGCGCACGTCGCCCGCCTGGAACAGCGCGCTCCTCTGGCGCCCCTCCCGCTCGATCTCCGGCGAGCTCACGGCGGTCTCGGCGAAGTCGAGCCGGCCCGTGTAGAAGCGCCGGCTGCGCTCGAGGTCGTGCACGTAGTAGTGCAGGGCCTCGATGCCGAGGATGCCGAGCGGCTCGGGTCGCGCGTCCGTCGTCATGGCTTCCTCCGGTCGGGGGGCGGCGCGTCGGGCTGGCGGTCCGGGTGTGCCGCCTGGAACGGCGCGAGCGCGGCGCACGCCTCGTCGATGCGGCGCACGGTCGGGAACGGCGCGAGATCGACGCCGAACCTCCGCGCCGAGTAGACCTGGGGCACGAGGTAGCAGTCGGCGAGCCCCGGCGCGTCGCCATGGCAGAAGCGACCCGCGCCGCCGTCCGAGAGCGCGCGCTCGAGCGCCTCGATGCCGCGCCCGACCCAGAGCTTCGCCCACTCCTTCTCCCACCCCGGAACCTTCTCCTTGATGGTCTTCAGCACGATCGCGTTCTGGTACGGCTGCGTCCCGGAGTTCACGTGCTCCGCCAGCGCGCGCACGCGGGCGCGGCCGTCGAGGTCCGCCGGCAGGAGCGGCGGGTCCGGGAAGCGCTCGTCGAGCCACTCCAGGATCGCCATCGACTGCACGAGCCGGTGCCTCCGGCCGCCCTCGTCCACCTCGAGGACCGGGACCTGGGACGCCGGGCTGCGGGCGCGGTGCGCGCCCTCGAACTGCTGGCCCGCGAGCAGGTCCACCGCCTCGTACGCGTACGGGAGGCCCTTCAGCGCGAGCCCGATGCGCACGCGCCACGACGAGGACGACCGCCAGTACGACCAGAGCACGAAGGTCATGTCGCCACCGCCCGCTGCGCGATCGTGCCGAAGACGTTCCGCCCGGCGCCGTCGCGCATCTCGATCTCGATCGTGTCGCCCGGGAGCATGAAGCGCGTCCTCGCCGCGCCGGTCTCGATCATCTCGATGGCGCGCTGCTCGGCGATGCAGGACCAGCCACGCGCGCGGTCCTGGTTCGAGACCGTGCCGCTGCCGAGGATGGTGCCCGCGGTGTACGCGCGCGTCTTCGTGATGTGCTGCACGAGGTCGAAGAACGAGAAGTGCATCTCGCCCGCGTCGACGTCGCCGACGCGCTCGCCGTTCCAGCGCACCTCGAGGCGCAGGTGCAGCCGCCCGTCGCTCCACGCCGCGCCGAGCTCGTCGGGCGTCACGGCGAAAGGCGAGAAGGCGGTCGCGGGCTTCGACTGGAAGAAGCCGAAGCCCTTGGCGAGCTCGGAGGGCACGAGGTTCCGGAACGTGACGTCGTTCGCGAGCAGGAGGAACCGGAAGTATCGGCCGGCGTCCGCGGCGCGGGTGCCTCGGGGGACGTCGCCGAGGATCGCGCAGACCTCGCCCTCGAAGTCGAGCCCCCACTGCGGATCGGGGACCGGGATGTCCTCGCGAGGCCCGAGGAGCACGCCCGAGCCGCCCTGGTACACGAGGGGATCCGCCTCCAGCGTCGGCGGCGGCTCCGCGCCGCGCGACCTCCGCACGAGCCGCACGTGGTTCAGGAACGCCGAGCCGTCCACCCACTCGTACGCGCGCGGCAGCGGCGAGTGCAGCGACGCAGGATCGAGCGGCTCGCCCTTCACGCGGCCGTCGTCGAGGGCCTGCCCGAGGGAGCGGAGCGCCGGCTCGCAGATGTCCCAGCGGTCGAGCACGGCCTGCAAGCTCGGCGCGATCGAGGACGCGTCCGCGGCCGCGGCTCCGTCGCGGCGGACGACGAGGAGCCGCCCGTCGCGGCTGCCGTCGCGTGCCGTCGCGAGCCTCACGGCGGCACCCGGCTTCCGTGTTCCCCAGCGTCCCTGCCGCCGCCGTGAGGAGATGTCCGGCGCCTGACGGCGCCTCTAGCGGGGGGAGAAACTCTCCCCCCGCGCCCCCCATCTCGAGCGTCACTGCAAGTCGGACGCGCGATCACTCGGAGGGTTTAACCACGCCCGCGCGCGGCCGCGAGCGCGTGTTTCGGGAGGGGAGGCGAGCCCCTGCGGGGGCCGCGGGCGCGAGGCGGCGCATTGCG
>DASSQM010000385.1:0-5605 GCA_035702465.1 Anaeromyxobacter sp.
CGGCGACCGTCCCGAGCACGTTCGTGTAGATGTCCTGCGCGTGGACGAGCGCGATGCCGCGCGCGCGGATGAAGCGCACGAGGCGGACGAGCTGCAGCCCGGTGTTCGCGCGGATCATGCTGCCGCCGAGGTCGAAGACGACGGGCCGCACGCCCGCGGCGGCGAGATCCGCGAGGTGCTCGCCGTCGAGGTGCAGGCAGGCGACGACCGGCTCGAACCGCGACCGGTCCATGGTCCTGACGTTCAGCACCGTCTGGCGCTCCTGCCCGCCGATCCGGAACCGGTTCTGGAAGACCAGGACCTTGACCGGGCGCCTCACGACGCGCGCGCCTCCGCGGCCAGGGCCGCGCGCGTGCGCGCGATGCGTGCCGCGGCCGCCCCGCACGCGAACAGGAAGTACAGGAACCACGACATCGAGTAGCCGTTCGCCATCTCGCAGACGAGGTAGCCGGCGAGCGCCGCGAAGACCGCGCTCGCCTCCCTGCCGACGAGCGGATCCGAGCCGGTCCTCCAGATCGACCAGAGCATCCACGCCGCGAACGCGCAGAAGAGGAGGAACGCCGGGACGCCCAGGTCCCCCACGATCTCCAGGAGCAGGTTGTGCGCGACGTAGCGGCGCCCCCCCGACTCGAGCGGCGCGTAGCGCGGCCAGGACGCGAGGAACGCCCCCGCGCCGACGCCCGAGAGCGGCCGCTCGCGCACGATGACGCCGAGCACCTGCCACGCGTGCTCGCGGCCCAGCACGGAGGCGTCCTCGTCGAGGTGGGCGAGCGTGGTGGAGCGGCGCCAGAACGTCTCCGGGGCGAAGGCGCCCGCCGCCCCCGCGAGGAGCGCCCCCGCGAGGAGCGCGCGCGCGACGCCGCCCCTGCCGCGGAACAGGAACAGGAAGGCGGCGAGGCCGGCGGCGATCGCGCCCGAGCGCGAGTGCGTGAGCACGATGGCCGCGAGCTGGACGGCGGTGACCGCCGCGAACAGCACGCGGTGGATCCGCCTCCGCGCGAGGAACGCGCCGTAGAGCGCGAACGGCATCACCGCGACGAGGCTCATGGCGAGGCGGTTCGGGTCGCCGTAGACGCCGCGCCAGTGCGTGCGGTAGCCCTCGATGAGCGCGTCGCCCGTCCACCACACGTGGATGCTCCCCAGCGCCGGCCCGAGCGACGCGAGCGCCGCGGCGAGCATGAAGCGCCGCAGCCGCGACGGGGTCCCGACCGCGTTCTGCACCGCGAGGAAGATGACGAGCATCTTCCACGCCTCGACGCTCTGCCGGAGCGTGTTGTTCGGATCGAGGCTCCAGGCGAGCGAGAGCGGGATGAACGCCAGGTACGCGAGGAGGAGGACCGTGGGCCACCCGCCCACGTGGATGCGCTCCCCCGAGACGACGCGGTGCACGACGACGGCGCCGGCGCAGACGGCGCAGGTGAGGAACCCGAGCCGCGCCTTCTCGAACACCGGCCACCAGTACATCGGGTTCGAGTACAGCATCGCCACGAACGCGAGCGCGCCGCCGTGCGCGAGGCGGCCCCAGCGGGTGGCGGCGCGATCGAGCCACGCCTCGCGCGCGAGGAGGGCCGCGTCGAGCGCCATCGCATCGCCCTGGCCGCGCATGCTCGAACGCGCCTCCCCGCTACGCCCGCACGAGCCGCCGCGCCGCGACGCCGCGCGGGCGCGCGAGCGCCGCCTCGATGTGGCGCACGATCTCGGCCGCCTTCGCCTCCCAGCCCTCGCCGCGCACGAGCGCCGACCGCGCCGGATCCGGCCCGCCCGACGCGAGCGCGCGCCCGACCTCCGCCACGAACGCGTCGTCGTCCGGCGCGACCGTGCAACCCGGGATGACGCGCAGCTCCGGGATGTCGGTGCAGACGTTCGGCAGCCCCGCGGCCACGTACTCCCGCGCCTTGAGCGGGTTCGCGGCGAGCGCGAGCGCGTTCTTCCGGAACGGCGTGAGCGCGACCGTGAAGCCGCGGCAGTACGCGGGCAGGTCGGCGTACCGCTTGCGTCCGAGGAGGAAGACGTTCCTCGCGCCCGCGAGCGCCGCGGTGGACGTGACCACCTTCCCGAGGAGCACGAGCGACGCCCGAGGGTAGGCGTCGGCGACCCGGCGCACGAGCTCGAGGTCGATCCAGTCGGCGACCTGCCCGAAGAACCCGATCACCGGCTTCGGCAGGCGGGCGAGGTCGTCCGGGATCGGCCCCGGCTCGCACGCGCGCGCGAAGTGCGTCCAGTCGACGCCGTGCCGCACGAGCACGGTGTTCGGGTTCTCGCGGCGCTTCTCCTCGAAGAGCTTCTCGGAGGAGGCCACGACGAGATCCGACCGCGCGACGAGGCGGCGCTCCATCTCCGGCACGGCCTGGGAAGCGTCGCTGAAGGCGGAGAAGTCGTCGACCACGTGGTAGACCACGAGCTCCTCGCCGAGCGTCCCCGCCACCGCCTCCGCCGACGGGAGGAAGCACCACGACACGGGGCGGCGCATGCCGAGATGCCGCATGGCCGCGAGCATCTGCAGCCGCACGAGCACGCGGTTCGCGCGCGCGGCGAGCGCGCTCCCGAGCGCGGGCACGTACAGCGGCGACAGGACGTGGAGGTTCGGCTCGACCTCGACGACCCCGCGCGCGGCCGCCCGGAGCTTCTTCGCGATGCGCGCGGCGTCGTTCGCGCTGGCGCTGGCGGAGCGGTTCCCGAGCGAGTCCACCCACAGCACGCGGGCGTCCCGGGAGAGGATGCGCATGAGGTGCGTCTTCGAGAGCGGATCCCCGTCCCAGTCGTTCGAGAAGCACACGATGTCCCGGAGGGCGCGCGCCATGTCAACAAAGCTCGCGCTCGCTCGGCCCACCGGCCACCGTCCGGAAGGGGTCGCGGGGCTCCTCCCGACCGCCCGGCAGCCGCGAACCGGCGGCCGCGCCCGGCTCCGTCCCCGGCGCGTCGGCGCGCTCTCCCCGCACGGCGCGGGCGAGCCGCAGGGCCTGGAACACGCCGGCGAAGCAGCACGAGGCGAGCGAGGCGCTGTAGCCGAGCGGGCCGCGCGTGGTGTTCTCCCAGAGCACCTTGCGGCACACGGCGAGCGGCGGGGCGGCCCGCACGTTCTCGCGGTCCTCCGTGGTGAGCGCGGCCTCGAACCCCGCCTCCGCCACGGCGGTCCGCACCGCCGGCGTGTGGTAGCCGTTCGGGTACGCGAAGTGGCGCGGGCGCCGTCCGGCGCGCTCGGCGAGGTCGTCGCGGCAACCGACGATCTCGCGCCGCGCCTCCTCGATGGGGAGGTTCGAGAGCACCGCGTGGTGCACGGAGTGGCCCCCCAGCTCCACGCCCGCGGCCTGCATCGCCCGGAGCTCCTCCCAGCCCAGGACGCGCGTCCCCGCGGGGAGGTCCTCCTCGTGCAGGCCCGTCCTCCGCTCGAGCGCGTCCGCGACGGCGGCGAGCGCCCGGTGCGGCAGGCGGGCGACCAGGCGGTCGAGCGTCGCCGCGGGACCGCGATCGGCGCACGCGGCGAGGAGCGACTGCGCGGGCGCGGCGAGCTCCGCCCGCGGGTAGGGGATCCCGCGCCGGGCGAGCTCGGAGAGGCTCGCGAACAGCCGGTCGTGCAGCAGGCGCCGCCGCGTCCCGGTGAAGCCGGTGGCGACGAACAGCGTCGCCGGCGCGCGGAGCGCCGCGAGGACGGGGAGCGCCACGTCGTGGTTGTCGGCGTACCCGTCGTCGAACGTGACGGCGGCGACGTCGCGCGGCGCCGCGCTCGCGGCCGTCAGGATCCTCGTCGCGTCGGCGAGGGTGACGAGGTCGTGCGTGCGCGCCACCTGCTCGAGCTGCAGGCGGAGGGTCTCGGCCGAGACGACGAGCGATGGCAGCGCCTCGCGCGCGGCGTCGGCGAACGCCGGCACGACGCGGTGGTACGCGAGGACGAGCACGCGCGTGCCGCCCGCCTCCGCGCGCCGGAGCCGCGACACGGCGCGATCCACCCCGGCGGCGCGGAGCGCCCCCGCGAGCGCCACCTTCACCGCCCGGCGGACGATCCACCTCGGGCTGTCGTCTGCGCGCTCCGGCATTCGGGCCCGCGCTCAGCCGCTCCGCGCTCCGGTCATCGCGGCCACCTCGGCGTTCCGCCGCGCCCGGCGGAGCGCCTGCCAGACGCGCTCGGGCGCGACGGCGCGGGCGAGCCCGCGCGCGGCGCGCCACGCCTCGTCCGCCACCGCGGCGGTGGAGGCCCGCAGGGAGGGCGCGCGCAGGCGGAGGCTGCACGTCTCGCGGCGATCCTGCGCCCAGTCGAGCTTGTACGGCTCGGTCCCGCGCAGGAAGTCGTAGTCCGTGAGCCCGCGCGCGTACGCGTCCTCCACCGTCCGTCCGACGAGCACGGCGCCGGGGCTGCGCGCCGACCACGCCGGGTCCCAGCCGGACTGGTAGAAGAAGAAGCGCCGCCCCACCTCGATGCCGTAGACCGCCGCGATCGCCTTCCCGTCGACGTGCAGGCGGTACAGCCGGAGCCAGCCGCGCTCCGCCAGCGGCGGGGCGACGTCGCGGTGGAACCGCTCCACCGGGCCTGGTGGGATGCCGTACGAGCCACCCTCCTCCGCCCAGCGCAGGCGGTGCAGGCGGAGGAAGTCGTCCATCGCGGCGGGCGCCTCCCCGGGCGACGCCGCGACGTCGATGCGGAACCCGGGCTGCCGCGCGAGCCACCGCACCCGGCGGCCGAACGTCTCGCGACGGCGGATGCGGGCGAGGTGCTCCTCCCACGTGCCGCGCACCGCGAACCCCGGGCACGCGAAGCCACGCTCGGCCTCGAACGACACGCCGCGCGGGACGACGGCCGCGTGCACCGCAGCGACCGTCGGGGACCCGCAGGGCAGGTCCTCGAGGTCGAGCACGTCCCACCCGCGGGCCGCCGCCGCGGCGATCGCGCCCGCGACGGCGGCGCGGGCCGCGGCCGCGTCCGCCGCGCGCGCGAGCACGTCGAGCCCGTCCGCACCGGTGATGCCGTTGCCGACGAGCTGCCAGCGCCGCGCCCCGATGCCCGGGCGCGAGCAGAGCGCGAGCGCGCCCGCGAGCCGGCCGGCGCCGTCGCGCGCCTCGAGGACCCAGAGCCGGCGCCCCACGCCGAACGCACGCCACCACGCGTGCAGCCACTCCCACGAGAGGAACGGCGAGGGGGCGGCCGCGGCGTCGAACAGCCCGCGCCACTCGTCGCGCAGCTCCGAGAGCCGGTCGGGATCGCGGCTCTCCGCGACGGAGAGCGGATCGCGCGGCGGGGCGGCGGCGGGCCTCACGCGAGCGCCTCCTGGACGCACCGCGCGAGGTAGGCCATGTCCTCGGGCCGCAGGTCCTGGTGCACCGGGAGCTCGAGCACGCGCCGGCGCAGCCCCGCGACCTCCGGGAACTCGTCCCGCGGGCAGAGCGGGTGGCCGTCGCGCCAGAAGTCGACGGTCTCGATCCCGCGGGCGAGGAGACGCGCCTGCACGCGCGGCTTGTCGTCGCAGAGGAGCGGGTAGAACAGCGGCGAGGCGCCGGCGGGGACCTCGGCGAAGACGGGCGGCACCCGATCGCGGAGCCTCCCGAGCAGGAGGAAGTAGTTGCGGCGCCGCGCCGCGACGATCGCCTCCGCGTCGCAGCGACGCGCGATGAG
>DASSQM010000386.1:0-3612 GCA_035702465.1 Anaeromyxobacter sp.
GGGCCGCGGGCGCGGGACTGCCAATCCGTTCAGGCTCGAATTGGCGCGTCCGCGAGGCTGACGCGGCGCGCTAACGTGGCGCGCTCGACGATCGCGCGATCGGAGGCGGCATGGCTTCACTCGAAGGAAAGACGCTCTTCATCACCGGAGCGAGCCGCGGCATCGGCAGGGCCATCGGCGTCGCCGCCGCGCGCGAAGGGGCGAACGTCGTCGTCGCGGCGAAGACGGACGCGCCGAACCCGAAGCTCCCCGGGACGATCCACACCGCCGCGGAGGAGATGGAGCGCGCCGGCGGGCGCGCGCTCGCGGTGCAGTGCGACATCCGCGACGAGGGGCAGATCGCGGCGGCGGTGAAGGCCGGCGCCGACCGCTTCGGCGGGATCGACGTGTGCGTGAACAACGCGAGCGCGATCTTCCTCGCCGGCGTCGCCGACACGCCGATGAAGCGCTACGACCTCATGAACCAGGTGAACGCGCGGGGAACGTTCGCGACCACGCAGGCGTGCCTGCCGTTCCTCGCCCGCGCCGAGAACCCGCACGTCCTCGTGCTCTCGCCGCCCCTCTCCATGAAGCCGCGCTGGTTCGCGGGGCACGTGGCGTACACGATGGCGAAGTACGGCATGTCGATGTGCGTGCTCGGCATGGCCGAGGAGCTCAGGGACCGCGGCATCGCCGTGAACGCGCTCTGGCCGCGCACCGTCATCGCCACCGCAGCGCTGAACCTGCTCGGCGGCGACGAGACGGCGAGGCGCGGCCGCACGCCCGAGATCGTGGCGGACGCCGCGGTCGCCATCCTGAAGCGCGACGCCCGCGCCTGCACCGGCAACTTCTTCATCGACGACGAGGTGCTGCGCGCCGAGGGCGTCGCCGACCTCGCGAAGTACGCCGTCACCCCCGGCGCGGAGCTCCTGCCGGACTTCTTCCTCGACTGAAATCGCTCAGCGCCCCGCGAACCGCTCGTCGAGCATGCGGAGCGTGCCGACCACGCCCGCGTGGTCGCTCGGCCAGAGCCCCACGATCGCCTTGTCGGCGGCGGTGGCGCCCACGATCTCGGCGGAGAGCGGCGCCAGGGAGCCGCGCCAGAGCACGTAGTCGATGCGGCGCGTGAGCGGCTGATCCAGCGACAGGTCCTCGGGGAAGCCGTCCGTGAGCCCGGGGACGCCGGCGTGGATCGCCGGCCAGAGGTCCTGGAAGCCGGCCGCGGCGAGCACCGCCTGCCCTTCCGCGCCCGGATCGGAGTTGAGATCGCCGACGAGGATCGTCGGCCTGGGGTCGGCGCCCAGGAATGCCGCGAGCTCCTGCGCCTGGAGGATGCGGAAGATGCCGGGCGGCACGCCCGGCGGGAGCGGCGGCGGCACGTCCACCGCCTCGAGGTGCGTGCTCACGAAGCGGATCCACTCGCCGCGGATCTTCGCGTCGACGGCGACGAACCCGCGCGGCACGGCGACCTCGCCGAGCGGCGTCGGGAAGGGGATCTTCGCCCGGTAGACGGTCTCGGCGACGGTGCGCGTCTCCGCGACGAGGTCGGAGGCGAGGATGACGCCGTGGTCCGTCGCGCGCACGTCGAAGCCGAACGCGGTCGGCGCCTCGATGTCGAGGAGCTGGACCGAGGCGACCGGCCTGTAGGCGAGCCCGCGCGCCGCGAGCTCCTCGACCAGCATGGGCACGTAGTCGAAGACGACCTCGAGGCTCCCCGCCGGCCCCTTCCGCCAGGTGTACGCCTCCTGGAGGCCCACGAGCGCGGGCCGGGTCGCCGCGATCTCGTCCGCGAGCGCCACGGCGCGGAGGCGGAAGTCGTTCTTCTGGACCATGAGCCACGCCGCGCTCACCGCGGCGACGAACTTCTGCGGGTCGCCGGCCTCCTTCGCGAGCGCCGGCAGATCCGCGCCCAGGTAGAGGTTCCGCGTCATCACCGTCACGCGCTTGTTCCCGCCGGCGAGGCTCTGCGCCGGGGGCGAGGCCTGGAGCGCCTCCCCCGCCACGGAGGGCGCACCCGGCGAGCAGGCGGCGAGGGCGGCGACGGAGGAGACGATCAAGGCGGGCAGCTTGGCGGAGCGCATCGAGCACCTCGGGCGGAAGGGTTTCCCACTAGAGGTCCCGACTGTGGTCCGCGTGACGCCGCCGCGGTCGGCGGAATGCGGAGCCACCCGGAGGAGTGCGGCGATCCGCGGCGGGCGATCACCCGGCAGCGACGAGGTAGAGGTTCGGCCCGAGCCGGCGCCAGCCGTCCTCGGCGAGCATGAGGTCGAGCGCGAGCGTCGCGGCGTCGTCCGCCGCGGGCTCCGCGCCGGCGCGCTCGCCGTCGTCGAAGAGCTTCACGTACACGCGGCAGCGGGCGCACGCCTCCGCCTTCGCGCCCTTGTCGCCCTCGACGCCGTAGTACGCGAGCTCGTCGTCCTTGCCGCACACGGCGCAGTACAGCCGCGAGAAGTTCCACTCGGCGGCGCAGAGCGCGCAGGTGAGGTAGCGGAGCCGGTCCTTGCCCTGCACGAGCCCGGCGACGGGCGGCGAGCCGCACACGGGGCACGCCGACGGCGCGCCCCCCGGGATCGCGGACGGATCGAGCCGGGCGGCGAGCGCCGAGAACCACGCCTGGAGCGCGGCGCCCACGAACGGCGCGGCGGCGACGTCCGCCGGCGCGACCTCCCCGGCGAGGAGCGCCGAGGCGATCGCCTCGAGCTCCGCCTCGCGCGCCTCGGAGAGCCGCCGCAGCGCCGCGCGCGTCTCCGCCGGGAGCTCCGGCGCGCGCGCCGCGTCGAGGATCGCCGCGAGCATGCGGCGCCACGCGCCGTCGCGCGGCGTGCGCTCGGCGTCGAGCGGCGGGCCGCCGCCCGGCGCGCGCGCCGGCTCGACCGCGACGCCGCGCGCGGCGGACGCCTGCCCGCGGGCCACGCGCGAGAGCAGGAGCAGGAACTCCGGAGTGGAGCTCCCGCTGGCGAGCTTCGCGAGCCGGGCCGCGCGCGCCTCGAAGAGGAGCGCGGGGTCCGGCAAGCGAAGCGGTTCGGCCTGTGCGTGCTGCTCGGTGTACGAGGCGGTCACGGTTCCTTCCCGGCGACCTTGGCGTACCAGCCGGGGTGGTGCATCCGTGCCCACGCGCGCGTGACGTAACCGCGGGTCATCGCGCGGATGGCGCCCTTCGTCCAGAACCCGGCGTAGATGTGGATGCCGATCCCGACGAACATGATGAACGCCATCACCGCGTGCGTGACGCCCGCGAAGCGCCGCAACGGCACGGGCACGCTCGCCGCGAAGTACGGCCGCCACATGAGGATGCCGGAGACGAGCAGCAGGGCGATGACGACCACCATGGACCAGTACATGAGCTTCTCGCCGGCGTTGTACTTGCCGGGCACCGGCGTCTCCGCGCCGTGCTTGTTCATGTAGCCCGTCATCCGCCTGAGCCAGGCGGTGTCGCCCGGCTGCCAGACGTTGTCCCGCACGAGCCGGAGCGCGTAGGCGTAGAAGAGGATGGCGAACGCGGCGCCGAGGAACGGGTGGAGGACCCGCATCAGCCCGGCCCCTCCGAACCGCGCGCTGATCCAGTAGAAGAACGGGTGGAAGAGCGCGAGGCCGGAGAGGAACAGGGCGATGTAGCAGACGGCCACGGCCCAG
>DASSQM010000387.1:0-6160 GCA_035702465.1 Anaeromyxobacter sp.
ATGCAGCGGGTGCTCGTGTCGGACGATCTCTCGCAGGAGGCGGTGCGGATCCTGCGCGACGCCGGGCTGGACGTGGACGTGAAGGTGGGGCTCCCGCCGGCGGACCTCGAGGCCATCATCGGCGGCTACGACGCCCTCGCGGTGCGGAGCGCGACGAAGGTCAACGCGAAGCTGCTCGAGAAGGCGGTGCGCCTCAAGGTGGTGGGCCGCGCCGGCGTGGGCGTCGACAACGTCGACCTCGACGCGGCCACCCGGCGCGGCGTCGTCGTGATGAACACGCCGGGCGGCTCGTCGACCACCGTCGCGGAGCTGGCGCTCGCCATGATGCTGTCCGTGCTGCGCCACGTCCCGACGGCGACGGCGAGCGTGAAGGGCGGGAAGTGGGAGAAGAAGAAGTTCCAGGGGCACGAGATCGCCGGCAAGACCCTCGGCGTCGTCGGCATCGGGAACATCGGGTCGGTGCTCGTGGATCGCGCGCTCGCCATGAAGATGCGCGTCATCGCCTACGACCCGTTCATCACGCCCGAGGCCGCGGCGAAGCTCGGCGCGACGCTCGTCGACCTCGAGACGCTGTGGCGCGAGGCGGACGTCGTCTCGCTGCACGTCCCGCTCACGGATCAGACGCGGAACCTCGTGAACGCGACCACGCTCGCGAAGATGAAGAAGGGCGCGATCCTCGTGAACTGCGCCCGCGGCGGCGTCGTCGACGAGCAGGCCCTCGCGGACTCGCTCGCCTCCGGCCACCTCGGCGGGGCCGCGCTCGACGTGTTCGAGAAGGAGCCGCCCCCGCCCGACCACCCGCTCCTCAAGCAGGACGCCTTCGTCTGCACTCCGCACATCGGCGCGTCCACGGAGGAGGCGCAGTCCGCGGTGGCCATCGCCATCGCGGAGCAGCTCGTCGCCTACCTGCGCGACGGAGTGGTGAAGAATGCGGTGAACGCGCCCGGGCTGCCGAGGGAGGTCATGCTGCAGCTCGCGCCGTACCTGCCGCTCGCGGAGAAGCTCGGCTCGCTCGCGGCGCAGCTCGCGCCGGCGGGGCCGGCCGAGGTCACCGTGGAGGTCGCGGGCGAGCTCGCCGCCATCCCCATGCGCCCGCTCGCGGCGCGCGCGCTCGCGGGGCTGCTCCGCCACTTCCTCGAGACGCCGGTGAACGACGTCAACGCGCTCGCCATCGCGCGCGATCGCGGCATCCACGTGCGCGAGGCGCGCTCCGCCGAGCCGCACGACTGGGTGAGCCTCGTCACGATCACCGTCCGCGGCGCGTCCGGCGAGACGAGCGTCGCCGGGACGGTGTACGGGCGCCGCGAGGCGCGCATCGTGCGGGTGGGCTCGTTCCGCGTGGAGGCCGTGCCCGAGGGGCAGGTCATCGTGTGCGAGAACGACGACGCGCCCGGCGTGGTCGGGAACCTCGGCACGGCGCTCGCGGCGGCGGGCGTGAACATCGCGCGCATCTCGCTCTCGCGCCTCGACGACCGCTCGGGCGCGTTCTCGTTCCTGAACGTCGACCAGGCGCCGTCGCCGCAGGTCCTCGAGCAGCTCAGGCGCCTGCCGCACGTGCGCACGGTGCGCGCGATCCGGTTGTGACGGTCAGTCATCGGCCGTCCGCCCACGGCCCGGCGGTGCGGGCGGTTGGCCGAAGGCTGACTGCTGAAGGCTGACGACTCGAGCCGACGCCAGCCGCGCGCGTGCTGCACCGTGCGTGCTTGTACCCCCGCGGGTCCGTATGCACCTTGTACGCCGGAGGCGCCCGTGCGGGCGCCTGGGGAGGTACTGCATGGCTTCTCTCGCGGATACTGGGACGGGGCGCCTCGCCTGGCGCCTGAGCTGGACCGCGGTGATCGCGGGCGCGCTGCTCGCCATCGCCGTCCACATCGTGCTGGGGCTCATCGGCGCGGCCCTCGGGCTCGCCGCGGCGCCGGCCGACTCGAAGGCGCTCGGCGCGGGCGCGGCGGCCTGGGCGGTCCTGACGCCGTTCGTGGCGTCGCTGCTCGGCGCGTGGCTCGCCTGCCGCATGAGCGGCGCGACCGACAAGGAGAGCGCGTACCTGCACGGGATTCTCCCGTGGTGCATCGGCCTCGTCGCGGGCGCGCTCTTCCTCACGGGCACGCTCGCGTCCGGCGCGATGACCGCGGGGACGGCGGCGAGCGGCAACGCGCGGGTGGTGGAGCGCGCGACGCGCGGCGACGCGGCCGCAACCTCCGGGCAGCGCACGGCGCGCGACGCTCGGGCGCGGTCCGAGGACGCGGCCCGCGACGCGGCCGCGACCACGGGCGGGGCGGCGCTCGCGTCCCTCGCCGGCCTCCTCGGCGCGATCGTCGGGTCGGGGCTCACGATGCGCCGCGGCCGCGGCGCGGGGTGGAAGCTCGGGTTCGAACGGCGCCACGAGGCCCGCGCCGGCGTGGGCGGCGGCACGGTGACCGAACGGCGCGAGACGTACGCGTCGCCGGGTTCCGCTGCGCGACCGGGCGAGGCAGGCGCGCCGCCGCCGGTGGATCCGTACCAGCACTGACGGGCCGAGGACGGCAGCAGGGCCGCGGGGAATTGCGGTAGATTCCCGCGGCCATGCTGCTCGACCTCTCCCTGCCGTCGGGGCTGCGCGACCTCCTGCCCGACCACTCGGCGCACCTCGCCGAGCTGTCGTCGAGCCTGCAGGAGGTCTTCGCGCGCTTCGGATACCGGCGCCTGTTCCTCCCGACGCTGGAGCGCCTCGACGTCGTCGAGCGCGGGCTCTCCCCCGCGGCGCTCGCCGACGTCATGAAGTTCGTCGAGCCCGGCTCGGGCGAGGTGGTCGCCATCCGGCCGGACATCACGCCGCAGATCGCGCGGCTCTACGCGGCGCGCCCCGACGCGCTGCCGTCGCCCGCGCGCCTCTGCTACGACGGCCCGGTGCTGCGCGCGCGCGAGGCGCGCGCCGGACGGCCGCGCGAGGTGTACCAGGCCGGCGTGGAGCTGCTCGGGGCGGGCGGTCCGGCCGCCGACGCCGAGGCGCTCGTCGTCCTCTCCCGCGCGCTCGAGCGCGTCGGCCTCGCAGGCGCGGTGGTCGAGGTCGGGCACGCCCGGTTCGCCGCCGCGTTCGTCGAGGCGGCGCGGCTGCCGCAGCGCGTGCAGGCGGAGGCGTGGGATGCGCTCGCGCGCAAGGACGAGGCGGCGCTCGCGACGCTCGCGCGGGACGGGAAGGGGACGCCCGCCGCCCGCGCCGCCCTGCCGGAGCTCGCCACGCTCTACGGCGATCGCGCGCTCGCCCGCGCACGGGCCGTCGCGCGCGCGGCGCCCGGGGCGGCGGAGGCGCTCGGCGAGGTGGAGGCGGCGCTCCGCATCGCCAGGCGCCGCCGCGCGGGGCCGTTCGCGGTGGACCTCGGCGAGATCCGCGGCCGCGGCTACTACACGGGCATCACGTTCGCGGGCTACGCGCCCGGCGCGGGCAGCTCCGTCGCGAACGGCGGCCGCTACGACGGGCTCCTCGCCCGGTTCGGCCGGCCCGATCCCGCCATCGGCTTCGCCGTCGACCTCGAGTTCGCGACCCAGGCGCTGGAGCGCGCGGCGGGGCGCGGTCGGGCGCGCGCGTCGCGGCGCGGTCCGGCGCGCGCGGCGCGGCGCGGATCCGCGCGTCCTCGCTAGCGGATCTGCGTACGCCCTGGTATGGTCCAGCCCTTCCAGGGGAGTCTCGCGCATGGCGAACGTGGTGGTCGTCGGAGCCCAGTGGGGCGACGAGGGCAAGGGGAAGGTCGTCGATCTGCTGACGGAGCACGCGGACGTCGTGGTCCGCTTCCAGGGCGGGAACAACGCCGGCCACACGCTCGTGGTCGGCGGCGAGAAGACCGTCCTGCACCTCATCCCGGCGGGCATCCTCCACCCGGGAAAGTTCTGCGTGATCGGGAACGGCGTCGTGGCCGATCCGTCCGTGCTCGTCATGGAGATCGATCGCCTGAAGGCGAAGGGCGCGTTCCAGGACGACTCCCAGCTCGTCGTCTCGCTCGACGCCCACGTGATCATGCCCTGGCACAAGGCGATCGACATCGCGCGCGAGTCGGCCGCGGGCGAGGGCAAGATCGGCACCACCGGCCGCGGCATCGGCCCGACGTACGAGGACAAGGTGGCCCGGCGCGGGCTGCGCGTCCGCGACCTCCTCGACGAGGCGCGGCTCGCCCGCAAGGTGAGGGACCGCCTCCCCTCGGCGCGCGAGGAGCTGAAGCGCCTCGGGGCGACGCCGGAGCTCGACGAGGCCGCCATCGTGAAGCAGTACGCCGACCTCGGCCGCCGCGTCGCGCGGTACGCGACCGACGTCTCGCTCTGGCTCCACCGCGCGCTCGGGCAGGGGAAGAAGCTCCTCTTCGAAGGGGCGCAGGGCACGATGCTCGACGTGGATCACGGGACGTACCCCTTCGTCACGAGCTCGAACACCGTCGCCGGCAACGCCGTGGTCGGCTGCGGCCTCGGGCCGACGGCGGTCGATTACGTCCTCGGCATCTCGAAGGCGTACTCCACGCGCGTCGGCGGCGGGCCCTATCCGACCGAGCTCAAGGACGACGTCGGCGAGCGGCTGCGCAAGATCGGCGGCGAGTACGGCGCCACCACCGGCCGCCCGCGCCGCACCGGCTGGCTCGACGCGCTCGCGCTCCGCTACGCGGTGCGCGTGAACGGCCTCTCGGGCATCGCGCTCACGAAGCTCGACGTGCTCACCGGCTTCGAGAAGGTGAAGATCGCGGTCCGCTACGAGGTCGACGGCAAGTCCCTCGACGAGATGCCCTCCGATCCCGAGGCGCTCGAGCGCGCCCGCGCGATCTACGAGGAGGTCCCGGGCTGGCAGGAGAAGGTGGACCACCTGCGCACCTGGAACGACCTGCCGCCGAACGCGCGCGCGTACGTGAAGCGGGTCGAGGATCTCGTCGGCGTGAAGGTGATCGGGGTCTCCGTCGGCGCGGACCGCGGGCAGACCATCCTGCGCGAGAACCCGTTCCGCGCCTAGCGAGGCGGGTGGACGACGTACCGCCGGTACCGGCTGCGACGCGGCCGCGGCCCTGGCGTATCATCGCCGTCCATGCACGTCCTCTCGCTCGCGCTCCTCGTCGCCTCGGCCCAGACGCCCGCACCGGAGGAGCCGAAGGTGCCGCCCGTCCCGGTCCCGGTGACGGCGCCGGCCGCGGCGGCGCCGTCGCCCGGCGTGCCGGTTCCCATGACGGCCGCCGCGATCGAGAGGATGGGGCAGGGCGACCGCGCCTTCCTCGAACGCGACTTCCGCAACGCGCTCTTCGCGTACACGGACGCCGCGTACATGGCGCCGACGAGCGCGGCGCCGCGGGTGAAGATGGGCCGGGCGTACCTCGCCCTGCGGTATCCCGAGCGCGCGATCGAGCAGGCCGAGAAGGCCCTCGCGCTCGACCCGGGGAACGCCGACGCACGCAAGCTCGTCGAGGAGGCCAGGGCCGCCGCCGCGGCCGCCCCGCCGCCCGCCGGCGCAGCGCCCACCGCCGCCGCGCCGGCGCCGCGCGTGTTCAAGTACGTCCCCGAGTCCGACGCCGCTCCGCCGCCGCCGTCGCCGCCGCCAGCGCCGGCGCCGGCGAAGCCTCGGGTCGAGTTGGTCCCGCCGGCGGCCGCCGCAGCGGCGCCCGTCCCGGCGGTGTCCGCGCCCGAGCCGGTGCGCGCGCCCGCGCCCACGGCGGCCCCGCCGGCGGAGGGCCCCACGGCGGCCCAGCGATACCGCGAAGGCCTCGCCCTGCTCCGCGACCGTGAGTTCGAGAAGGCGATCGCAGCATTCTCGGAGGCGGTGACGCTCGACCCCAAGCTCGCGGTCGCGTTCGCGGCGCGCGCGAGCGCCCGGTTCGCCCTCGGCGCCTACCGCGGCGCGGCGAACGACTACCGCAAGGCCATCGACCTCGACCCGAAGCTCGCGACGCCGCTGTACGGCCTCGCCGAGTGCCACCGCGTCCTCGGCGAGCGCAAGGAGGCGGCCGAGATGTACCGTCGGTACGCGGAGAGCCGGGCGCCGGACGTTCGCGACGATCTGCGAGCCACGGCGGCGAAGAGGGCAGAGGAGCTGAAGTGAGGTAGCGCCCCGGGGTCGGGATCGCGGTCGACCTCGCGGTCGAGGTCGCGGTGGAGGTCGCGGTCGGGGTCGAGGTCGAGGTCGCGGTCGGGGTCGCAGCCGGGGTCGCGGTCGAGG
>DASSQM010000388.1:0-6136 GCA_035702465.1 Anaeromyxobacter sp.
CCTCGGCGATGGAGCGGAACACCTGCACGGCCGGGTGATAACGCGGGTCGAGGTCGAGGTCGAGGTCGGGGTCGAGGTCGGGGTCGGGGTCGGGGTCGAGGTCGAGGTCGAGGTCGAGGTCGAGGTCGAGTCCGGGGTCGAGTTCGAGTCCGGGGTCGAGTTCGAGTCCGGGTTCGAGTTCGAGTCCGGGTTCGAGTTCGAGTTCGAGTCCGGGGTCGCGGTCGACGTCTCGCCCGCCGCCGGCTCCTTCGGCGCCTCCGCCGTGGCCTCCCCGCCTCGCGCCTGGGCGAGCCCGAGCGCGATCGCGGCGGCGAGTGGGCGGAGGCGTCCGAGCACGGCCCGTGCACGTTACCGGCACTCCGGGAAGTGCGAAAGTGCGTCAGCGCGCGCGCGGTGCCCCGGCGGGCGCTTCTCCGGCGGCGTCGGCTCGAACGGTCGCCTCGAGCCGGCGCATCGTCCCGCGGGCGCGGCGCGTGGCCGCGTCGGCGCGGAAGCCCGCCGCCTCGACGGCGCGCTCCGTCTCGCGGTTCGGGTGGCAGCCGCCCGTGAACCACGTCCAGGCGGGCTGGATGGCGTCCTGCACCGCGCCGCGGAGCCCGCGCGCGCGGACGTGCTCGAGGAGCCGGAGCGCGCCCCGCGGGGCGAGCACCCTGCGCACCTCGGCGAGCGCGGCGGCGGGGTCGTCGACGCTGCACAGGACGAGCCCCGAGAGCACGGTCTCGAACGCGCCGTCGCGGAACGGGAGCGCCTCTGCGCGGGCGGCGACGAGCGGAACCCCCGGCGCGCGGCGGCGCGCCCGCAGCAGGCTGTCGAGGTGCGCGTCGACGCCCACCGGCCGCGCGCCCGGCGGCACGAGCGGCAGGTTGCGGCCGGTGCCGGTGCCGAGGTCGAGGGTGCGCCCCGCGGCGCCCGCGGCGAGCCAGCGGCGCCACCGGAGGAGCCCCCACCGCTCGGTGAGCGCCATGCCGAGGTCGTACAGCCAGGGGATCCGCTCGACGCCGCGCACGGAGTCAGTCCAGGTAGCCCGCCGCCTGGAGGCGGAAGAGGTGCGCGTAGCGGCCGTCCCTGGCGATGAGCTCCCTGTGGGAGCCCAGCTCCTCGAGGCTGCCGCCGTGGAGCACCGCGATGCGATCGGCGATGCGGACGGTCGAGAAGCGGTGCGAGATCACGATGGCGGTCCGGTCGGCGGCGAGCTCCTGGAACCGCTGGAACATCTCGTGCTCGCCCTCGGCGTCGATGGCGGCGGTGGGCTCGTCGAAGATGAGGACCTCCGCCTCGTCGCGCATGAACGCGCGCGCGACCGCGAGCTTCTGCCACTGGCCGGCGGAGAGCTCCTGGCCGGTCTCGAACCAGCCGCCGAGCATGGTGTCGTAGCCGCGGGGCAGCGCCTCGATCACGGGCGCGGCGCCGCCGCGCTGGGCCGCCACGACGATGCGCGGCCGGTCCTCGACGTGTGCCGGGCTCCCGACGCCGACGTTCTCGGCCGCCGTGAACTGGTAGCGCACGAAGTCCTGGAACACGGCGCCGATGCGGGCGCGGAGCTCGCGCGGGTCCATGTCGCGCAGGTCCACCCCGCCGTAGCGGATCGCGCCCTCGGTGGGATCGTAGAGGCGCAGGAGGAGCTTCACGAGCGTGGACTTGCCGGCGCCGTTCTCGCCGACGAGGCCGAGCTTCTCGCCGGGGGCGATGCGGAGCGTGAGGTCGCGGAGCGCCCAGGC
The DNA here is from genome assembly GCA_035702465.1 of Anaeromyxobacter sp. Lineage (GTDB taxonomy): Bacteria > Myxococcota > Myxococcia > Myxococcales > Anaeromyxobacteraceae > Anaeromyxobacter. Next base: position 1,719 of record DASSQM010000388.1, read on the forward strand.
GCTCTTCCCAGGGTAGCGGAACGAGACGTGGTCGATCTCGATCTCCTCGGCCCGGCCGCGGGCCGGCGCGCGCGGCGGCGAAGCCCGGGGCGCCTCGCCGCCGGTTCCGATGGCGAAGTAGTCGAAGAGGTTCGACATGAAGAGCGAGTCCTCGTACATCGCGCCGACCGCCTGGAGGATCGCCTGGATGGCGCCCTGGCCCTGGCGGAACACCGCGATGTAGAGCGCGAGGTCGCCGAGCGAGATCTCCGCGCGCGTGGCCCGGCCCGCCATGAGCGCGTACATGCCGTAGAACGCGGCGAGCGACACCGCGCCGAACGCGAGCCCCGCCCGGAGCCGGCGCTGGGCGAGGCGGCGGTCCTCCTCGAAGAACTTGCGGAACAGGGCGCGGTAGCGCGTGAGGACGAGCGGCCCGAGATCGAACAGCTTCACCTCCTTCACGTGGGTGTCGCGGGTGAGGATCCACTCGAGGTAGTTGAGCCGCCGGCCCTCCGGGGCGCGCCACGTCCACATCCGGAAGGAGTCGGCCGAGAGCCTCGCCTCCGCGAGGAACGCGGGGACGCTCGCCGCCACGATGACGAGCACCGAGACCGGCGACAGGCGCAGGAGGAGGCCCGAGAGCGCCACGAGGGTGATCGCGTTCTGCGCCACCGCGAACACCTGCATGACGAGCGACAGCGGCCGCGCCGAGGCCTCCCGGCGCGCGTTCTGCATCTTGTCGTAGACGTCCGCGTCCTCGAAGTGCCGCAGCTCGAGCTCGAGGGCCTTCTCGAGGATGCGCTCGTTGACGCGGTTCCCGAGCACGCCGCGCAGGAGCTCGCGGCGGTGGCCGAGCAGGCGGGAGGCCGCCAGCTGCACCGCCATGAGCCCGAGCTCCGCCGCGACGAGCCACAGCACGCGGACGTGGTCCGCCTCGGCGCGCGTCCGGGCCGCGAGGACCACGCCGTCGACGATGAGCTTCCCGACCCAGGCGATCGCCGCCGGGAGGAGGGCGAGGACGACCGTGAGCGCCGCCACCAAGAGCGCGCCGCGTGCGTCCGCCTCCCACACGAGCCGGACGGTCCCGGGGACCTGCCGGAAGACCGTGCGCGCGCCGCGGAGTCGCTCGCGCAGCGTTCGCGCGTCGGCGGCAGCGGGCGGGCGGTGCGAATGGCTTGCGGCCACGGGCGGCACGCATCATGAGCGAGTGCCGCCGCGAAGTCGACCGCGGCGCGGCGCGCTGCCGCGGGGCGCCGCTTTTTTTCTCGTGCGCGGTGTCGTAGATCACCGAGGCGATGAGCGTGCCCGACCGACGCAGCGACGCGACAGCGGCGATGGCGCCGTCCGACTGGTCCATCGAGCGCGCTGCCCAGTACTACAACGTGTCGGGGTGGGGGGCCGGCTACTTCTCCGTCAACGAGAAGGGTCACGTGGTCGTCCACCCCATGGGCCAGCCCGGGCCGGTCATCGACCTCATGGACGTGGTCGAGGACATCCGGGAGCGGCGCATCGGCTTCCCGTGCGTGGTGCGCTTCCAGGACGTGCTCCGCGCGCGCGTGAAGCAGATCAACGAGGCGTTCGGCAAGGCCATCGCGGAGATGGGCTACGGCGCGCGCTACTTCGGCGTCTATCCCATCAAGGTGAACCAGATGCGCGAGGTGGTCGAGGAGATCCTCGACGCCGGCGCGCCGTACCACTACGGCCTCGAGGCGGGCTCGAAGGGCGAGCTGCTCGTGGTCCTCGGGATGAACACGGATCCCGAGGCCCTCACCATCTGCAACGGCTACAAGGACGAGGAGTTCCTCCGCCTCGCGCTCCTCGGGCGCAAGCTCGGCCGCAAGGTCATCGTCGTCATCGAGAAGCTGTCCGAGCTGCCGCAGGTCCTCCGCCTGGGCGAGGAGATGGGCATCGAGCCGATGATCGGGCTCCGCTCCAAGCTCACCACGCGCGGCACCGGGAAGTGGGAGGGCTCCTCCGGCGACTTCGCGAAGTTCGGCCTCACGGTCCCCGAGCTCATCCAGGCAGTGAAGATCCTGAAGGAGAAGGGGAAGGAGAGCGCGGCGAAGCTGCTCCACTTCCACGTCGGCTCGCAGCTCACCGAGATCCGCGTGGTGAAGGACGCCATCAACGAGGGCGCGCGGGTCTACGCCAAGCTCCGGCGCATGGGTCTCCCCATCGAGTACTTCGACGTGGGCGGCGGCCTCGGCGTCGACTACGTGGGCAGCCACTCGAACGGCTACACCTCGTCCGTGAACTACACGATGGACGAGTACGTGGGCGACATCATCTACAACGTCCAGCGCGTCTGCATGAACGAGGGGGTCCCCGAGCCGCACATCGTCTCGGAGTCGGGCCGGGCCGTGACCGCCCACCACTCCTGCATCGTGATGAACGTGTTCGGGCACATCGAGATCGGCTCGCCCGAGGAGATCGCCGCCGCGTCCGTCGCGCAGCCCGCCGAGCCGAAGGTCGTGCGGGAGATGCGGGACATCGTGCAGAACGTCACCCCGCGCAACCGCGCCGAGGCGTACCACGACGCGCTCGCGAAGAAGGAGGAGGCGCTCCAGATGTTCAAGCTCGGCATCCTCGGCCTCGAGGAGCGGGCGGTCGTGGAGAGCCTCTTCTGGAAGCTGGCCCGCGGCATCGCCGACATGAACCGCGGCAAGAAGCGCCTGCCGCGCGAGACGCGCGACCTCGGGGACAAGATCGCCGATCAGTACATGGCGAACTTCTCGCTCTTCCAGAGCGCCCCCGACCACTGGGCGTTCGATCAGCTCTTCCCGATCGTGCCGCTCCACCGCCTGACGGAGCCCCCCACCCGCGACACCACCATCGTCGACATCACCTGCGACTCGGACGGCAAGATCGACCGCTTCATCGAGAACGACGGCGTGGACGAGACGCTCTCGCTCCACGCGCTCGCGCCCGGCGAGCCCTACTACCTCGGCATGTTCATGACCGGCGCCTACCAGGACATCATGGGGGACATGCACAACCTGTTCGGCCGGGTGAACGAGATCCACGTCTTCGTCGACGACGAGGACCCCGAGGACTTCTACATCGAGGAGGTCATCCCGGGCGACACCATCGAGAAGGTGCTGTCGCGCGTGCAGTACGAGCCTGCCGAGCTGTTCCGCAGGGTCAAGGGCGCCCTCGACCAGAAGGTGAAGGACGGCGCCATCCGGCCGAAGGAGGGCGTCTCGCTCTCGGACTTCTACGAGGCCGTGATGAAGGGGTACACCTATCTGGCAGGGCAGTGAGCGGTCCGTTAGATCGCGGGCGTGGCCGAGCCGAAGCGCAGGGACGGCGAGACCTACGAACGCCTCGTCGAGCGCCTCATCCGCGAGGCGCAGGAGGACGGCGAGTTCGACCGCCTCCCGCGCGGCAAGCCGCTGCCGCTCACCGGGGGTCCTCCGCCCGTGGGGTGGTGGGCGAAGGAGAAGCTCCGCCGCGAGAACCTCTCCGACCTGCCGGCCTCGATCTCGATCCGGTACGAGGCCGAGCGGACCCTCGCCGAGGCGATGCGTGAGACGGACGAGCGCCTCGTGCGGGAGCGACTCGACGCGCTCAACGCGAGGATCCGCCGGCTCAACGCCACGCACGTCGCAGGTCCGCCCACGACGCTCGCGCCGGTGGACGTCGAGGCGGTGCTGGCGCGCTGGCGCGAGCGCCGGCGGCTCGAGGGCGATCCCGCCCGGAGGTGAGACCCGTGAAGACGATGCTCGCCGCCGCCGCGGCCCTCTCGCTCCTCGCGTCGGCGCCGGCTCTCGCCGCGCCGCCCGGCGCTCCCGCGCCGGGGGAGGTGCGGGCCGCGCAGCTCGTCACGGCGGCGCTCCTGCGCGCGCACGTGAAGTTCGTCGCGTCCGACCTCACCGAGGGGCGCGGGCCCGGGACGCGGGGCGACGCCATCGCGGAGGCGTACATCGCGGCGCAGCTCGAGGGGCTGGGGCTCGAGCCCGCGGCGCCCGAGGGCGGCTTCTTCCAGAAGGTGCCGCTCGTGGGCGTCGCCACGAAGGTCGTGGAGCCGCTCCGCTTCGAGGGGCCGAAGGGCGCGGCGGAGCTCGCCGTGCCGTCGGACGCGGTCGTGGTCGCGGGCGTGCCGCGCGAGTCGGTGCGCCTCGCCGGCGCCGAGGTGGTGTTCGTCGGGTACGGCATCGTCGCGCCCGAGTACCGGTGGGACGACTACGCGGGCGCCGACGTGCGCGGCAAGGTCGTGCTCGTCATGAACGACGACCCGTCCGACGACCCGGAGCTCTTCGCGGGCAAGACCCGCCTCTACTACGGCCGCTGGACGTACAAGTACGAGGAGGCGGCGCGCCACGGGGCGGCGGGCGCGATCGTCATCCACACGACGCCCTCGGCGGCGTACCCGTGGTCGGTCGTGCAGACGTCATGGGCCGGCACGCTCTACTCGCTCCCCGAGGACCCGAACCCCCAGG
>DASSQM010000389.1:0-9278 GCA_035702465.1 Anaeromyxobacter sp.
CCAGCATTCGCGCGCCCAGGCTGGCACGAAGCGTCTTGCACGCCCCGACTGGGGCGCGTAGCATGTGCGCCGTGTCCGAGCTCACCGCAGCCCTCGCCGTCGCCCTCGTCGTCGCGCTGGCCGCGTTCGCCGTGCGGCGGATCCGCGAGCTCGGCGACGACGTGCGGGAGCTCGCCGATCGCGTGCGCGAGCTCTCGGTGCGCCTCGAGGCGACCGAGCAGGACGCCGCGAGCGCGCTCGCCCAGGCCGACGTGGCGGAGAGCGTGCTGCTCGACAAGGGCGTCGCCGACGAGGACGACCTCGAGGCTGCGCGCGCGCGCTCGAGCGGCGGCGAGTCCGGCTACGTGCGGACGCGCGACGGCGATCTGCATTAGCCGGAGTTCAGCTCCTACGGCCGCTCGAACTTCGGCTTCTCGGGATCCTTCCGGTACACGAGCACCGTGCGGCCGAGGATCTGCGCGATCTGCGCGCCGGCCGCGGCGCCGAGCCGCTCGGCCGCCTCGAACCGGTCCTCCGGGCTCTCGGCGAGGATCCGCACCTTCACGAGCTCGTGCGCGCCGAGCTGCTCGTCGAGCTCGCGGAGCACGGCGTCGGTGACCCCCTCCTTCCCGACCTGCACGACGGCCGAGAGGTGATGCCCCGCGGCGCGCAGCGCCTTGCGGAGCTTCGAGGACGGCATGAGCGCGCGCTTCTTCGGGGTGGTGGGGGCGGGCATGGGGCCGACGGCCGCTACTTGCGGAGGTACTTGAGCTCGCGCTGGAGGTCCGCGTGCTCGGGCGCGACGGCGAGCCCGCGCCGGAGCTGCCTCTCGGCGAGCGCGGCGTCGCCCGCGACCTTCGCCATCTGGCCGAGGAACAGGTAGCCCTGCGCGCAGCGCGGGTTCTTCTTCAGCCCCGCCTCGATGGCGGCCGCGCTCGAGGCGAGCTTCGCGCGCTTGTCGTCCGCGAGGAGGAACTCGCAGAACGCCTTCCACATCCCGAACTCCGCCTCTTCGGGGTTCGCCTTCGTCGCCTGCTCGAACTTCGCGATGGCCTCCCCGTACCTGCGGGCCTTCGCGAGCAGCGCCCCCTCCTCGAACAGCCGCTCGGCCGCGAAGATGTTCATCACGTCGACGCTCTGCGCGCCGCCCGACTCGAGCTCCTCGACGTAGGCGGCGCGCGAGGCGTCCTCGCCGAGCACCGCCCACGCCTCGGACAGCCGCGAGAACACCTCCGCGCAGAGCTTCCGGAGGTCGGGCGGCGCGTCGGCCGGGACCGCGTCCGGGTGGTAGGTCTTCGCGAGCTGGAAGTAGGCCGCCTTGATCTGCGCGGGGGGCGCGGTGCGGGCGACGCCGAGCGCGGCGAAGTGGTCGGCGCTCGCGAGCTTCTTCACGAGCGCGCCGACGGCGGCGACGTCGAGGGCCACGGCGCGACGGGCCGGCCTCGGCGTGGGGAGCTCCGGCGTGGGGGTCAGCGCGGGCGCCTCCGGGGCCTTCGCAGCCGCAACCGGCTTCACCCCGGCGGGCGCGGCCGATCCCGCAGGGCGCGGCGCGCCCCTCGGCTCCGCCGGGGCTGCGCCGCGGCTCCGCTCGGGGGGAGCGGACGCACCGCGCTCGGCGGGCGGGGGCCGGGCCGCCGGCGGCGCGGCCCCCTTCCTCGACGCGCCGAACGACAGGAGCTCCACCTCCGCGAGGAGGAGCGCCATGCGAAGCAGGACGACCGCGTCGGCCGGGTTCGCCAGCGCCAGCTCGCCCGGGCTGCGCTGGCCGTCGAAGAGCCCGGCCCCGCGCGCCTCCTGCGCGGTGAGCCGCAGGTCCTCGAGCCGGATCCGGCCGCCGACGCGCGAGGCGACGCGGTGCTCGCGGTCGCCGAGCCTCGCCACGAGCGCCGCGGAGTCGAGCGAGCGCATCGCGGCGCACAGCATCGCGAACGGCGCGCCGAGCGGGAACGCCCCCGGGGGCGGCGGCGCGGCGGGATCCCAGGACCAGCGGCCCGCCACCGCGTGGAGCGCCCGCTGCACGATCCCGGCGCGGTGCTCCTGGAGCAGCGCCGCCACGTCGGCGGGGTTGACGAGCCGCTCCCCGATGAGCGCCGCGGAGAGATCCCCGCCCGCGGCCGCGCTCGCCGCCTGCGCCCGGCCGCGCTGCGCCTCGGTGATCGCGCCCTTGCGGACGAGGAACGCGCCGAGCTCGTCCGCGGGGTCGCTCGAGGTCGCGTGCTCGACCGTCCCGCGCCGGAACCACAGCGCGCACGCCTGCCCCGAGCCCGTCGAACGGGCCTCCGCGTCGGCGTCGATCCCGAGGCGGCCCGTCGCCTGGACCGCCGCCGCGAGCGCGAAGAGCCGCAGGGGGCCGTCCGCCGCGAGCGCGCCCTCGTGGGCGATGCCCGCCGCGATGGCGGCGTCGGCGCCGACCTCGCGCGCCGCGAGGCCGTACGACGCCTTCGGCGCGGCGCTCGGCGGCGTGGCCCGCTCCGCGGGCGGGCGCGGCGGCGACTTCGCCGCGGAGGCGCCCGGCGGGACGCGGTCGAGCCGCGGCGGCGCGCCGGGCGGCGCTACTCGCTCCAGCTTCGGCGGCCCCCCGGCCGCCGCGGGGCTCCGTCCGCCGGGCCCGTGCTTCGGCTTGTCGTCCGTCACCGCGCGGTCAGAGTACCACCGTCTCCCGGTACTCGCCGAAGACCTCGCGGAGCGCGTCGGAGATCTCGCCGAGGGTCGCCTGCGACTTCACCGCGGCGAGGATCGGGACCATGAGGTTGTCCTTCCCCTTCGCGGCCGTGCGGAGCGCGTCGAGCGCCTGCCTCGCCGCCGCGCCGTCCCGCTTCTCGCGGAACTTCCGGAGCCGTTGCACCTGCCGCTCCTCGAGCGCGGGGTCGACCCTCATGACGGGGACGGGCGGGTCGTCCGATCGGAACGCGTTCACGCCGACGACGACGCGCTCCTTCGACTCGACCTGCTTCTGCCACGCGTAGGCCGCCTCCTGGATCTCGCGCTGCACGTAGCCCTTCGAGATCGCCTCCACCATCCCGCCCATCCCGTCGATCTTCTGGATGTACGCGGCGGCGCGGCCCTCGATCTCGTCGGTGAGCGCCTCGATGGCCCAGCTCCCGCCGAGCGGATCGATGACGTCCGCGACCCCGGACTCGTTCGCGACGATCTGCTGGGTGCGCAGCGCGATGCGCGCGGACTCCTCGGTGGGCAGCCCGAGCGCCTCGTCGCGCGAGTTCGTGTGCAGCGACTGCGTCCCGCCGAGCACCGCCGCGAGCGCCTGGATCGTGACGCGCACGATGTTGTTGTCGGGCTGCTGCGCCGTGAGCATCGAGCCCGCGGTCTGGGTGTGGAACCGCAGCATCATCGAGCGCGGGTCCTTCGCGCGGAAGCGCTCCTTCATGATGCGCGCCCAGAGCCGCCGCGCCGCGCGGAACTTCGCCACCTCCTCGAGGAGGTCGTTGTGCGCGTTGAAGAAGAACGAGAGCCGCCCGGCGAAGAGGTCCACGTCGAGGCCGGCCTTCACCGCCGCGTCCACGTAGGCGATGCCGTCGGCGAGCGTGAACGCCACCTCCTGCACCGCGGTCGAGCCCGCCTCGCGGATGTGGTATCCGGAGATGGAGATCGGGTTCCACTTCGGCATCACCTTCGCCGTGTACGCGAAGATGTCGGTGATGAGGCGGAGCGACGGCGCCGGCGGATAGACGTACGTGCCGCGCGCCGCGTACTCCTTCAGGATGTCGTTCTGGATCGTGCCCTGGAGGTCGGCCGGGGCGACGCCCTGCCTCTCGCCGATGGCCTGGTAGAGCGCGAGCAGGATGCCGCCCGTCGCATTGATGGTCATCGACGTCGACACCTCGCCGAGCGGGATCCCCTCGAGGAGGATGCCCATGTCCTCGACGGAGTCGATGGCGACCCCGACCTTGCCGACCTCGCCCCGCGCGCGCGGGTGGTCCGAGTCGCGGCCCATCTGCGTGGGCAGGTCGAACGCGACGGAGAGCCCGGTCTGACCGGACTTCAGGAGGTAGTGGTACCTCTTGTTCGAGTCCTCCGCGGTGCCGAAGCCCGCGTACTGGCGCATGGTCCAGAAGCGGCCGCGGTACATCGTCGACTGGACACCGCGGGTGAACGGGTAGTCGCCGGGGAGCCCGAGCCGCTCCTCCAGCCCGTCCTTCGCGTCGGAGGCGACGTAGACCGGGTCCAGTGCGATCCCGCTCTGCGTCTGGAACCGCGGGCGGCGCTCCGGCGCCTTCTTCACGGCCTTGCCGTACGTCCCCTCGAGCCAGCGCTTCTTGTCCGCCATGTGTGGACTCCTGATCCGGGCGCGCCGCCCCGGTCACTCGACCGTGCAGAGCTTCGCGTTCGCCTCGACGGCCTGCCCCTCCACCGCGAGGACCTCCACGACCTTCCCGTCCTTCGGGCTCTTGAGCTCGTTCTCCATCTTCATGGCCTCGACGATCACGAGCCCCTGCCCCTGCCTCACCTCGTCGCCCGCGCGGACGAGGACCTTCACGACCTTGCCGGGCATCGGCGACGTCACCGACTGGCGCCCCTCCGCCGCGAACCGGCCCGCCGCGCGGCGCAGCCGGAGCTTCCGCTCGTCGAGGATCTCGAGCGCGTACGACGAGTGCCGGAGCCGCACGTTCACCTTCGTGCCGCTGCGCCAGTCGAGCATGGCCGACTCGCTCGCGGTGTCGACGATGAGCGAGAGCGTGCCGTGGTCGTGCCGGTACGCGTCGACGACGTGGGCGCGGCCGCGCAGCCGGACCTCGAAGAGGCCGGGCCCCAGCCGCTTCACCTCGAGGGTCTCCTCACGCTTCCCGCCCTCGAGCAGCGCCCCGTACGTGCTCACGGACGCCCTCCGCGCAGGAGCGCGCGCGCCCTGCCGAGCCGCGCCCACTCGGAGCGGACCGCGCCGTTGCCGGCGCGCGTCGCGAACGCCTCCGCCTCGTCGTGGTCGCGCTGGAACGCCGCGACCGCCGCGGCGATGAGCGCCACGTCCTCGTACCCGCGGTCCGGAGGGCGCAGGAGGTCCGCCGCGTACCGCTCGCAGAAGCCGGTGTCGTAGTCGCCGGAGCGGAACGCGGGGTGCGCGAGCGCCGCCGAGAGGTACGCCACGTTCACGGTGATGCCGTGCACCGTGTAGTCGCCGAGCGCCCGGATGAGCTTCTCGATGGCCTGCGCGCGCGTCGGCGCCCAGGCGACGAGCTTCGAGATCATGGGGTCGTAGTGCTGCGGCACGGTCCAGCCGGCGTACACGCCGGAGTCGTCGCGCACGCCGGGGCCGCCGGGGACGCGCAGGTAGGTGATCTTGCCCGGCGACGGCAGGAAGCCGTGCGCCGGATCCTCCGCGTAGACCCGCGCCTCGATGGCGTGGCCGCGCCGGACGATCTCCTCCTGCCGCGGCACCGGCTCGCCGCGGGCGACGTCGATCTGCATGCGCACGAGATCGAGCCCGGTGACCATCTCGGTGACCGGGTGCTCCACCTGGAGGCGCGTGTTCATCTCGAGGAAGTAGAAGTTCCGGTGCGCGTCGACGAGGAACTCGACCGTCCCGGCCCCGAGGTAGGCGACGGCCTTCGCCGCGCGCACCGCCACCTCGCCCATGCGCGCGCGCAGCTCGTCGTCGAGGAGCGGGCTCGGGCTCTCCTCGACGACCTTCTGCTGGCGGCGCTGCACGGAGCACTCGCGCTCGCCGAGCCAGATGGTCCGGCCGGCCTCGTCGGCGAAGACCTGGATCTCCACGTGGCGCGGCTTCTCCAGGAACTTCTCGATGTAGAGGCGGTCGTCGCCGAACGCGCCGGCCGCCTCGCGGCGCGCCGACTGCCAGAGCGAGAGGAAGTCCTCCGCCCGCTCGACCTTCTTCATGCCCTTCCCGCCGCCGCCCGCGGCGGCCTTGACCATGACGGGATAGCCCACGTCGTCCGCGTAGGCCTTCGCGTCCTCCTCGTCGGCGATGGCGTCGGTCGAGCCGGGAACGGTGGGGACGCCCGCCGCCGCCATGCGGGCGCGCGCGGCGGTCTTCACCCCCATGGCGTCCATCGACTCGGGCCGGGGCCCGATGAAGGTGACGCCGGCGCGGTCGAGCGCGCGCGCGAACTCCGCCTTCTCGGAGAGGAACCCGTACCCTGGGTGCACGGCGTCCGCGCCGGTCTGCTTCGCCGCGTCGACGATCTTCTCGATCGCGAGGTAGCTCTCGCGCGAGGCGGACGGTCCCACGTGCACCGCCTGGTCGGCGAATCGGACGTGCAGGCCGCCGCGGTCCGCGTCCGAGTAGATCGCGACCGTGGCGATCCCCATCTCGCGACAGGTACGGATCACCCGGACCGCGATCTCGCCGCGGTTCGCCACCAGGATCTTCTTGATCGTCCTCTTCGAGCGCATGGATCGAGCGTGCGGCGCGGACGGGGCGTCGAGAGGGCGCACCATACCCGCGCGCGTCCATGGGAGTAAAGCGCGTCGCGGCGCCGATCCGGACGCGGCGCGGCGCACGAACGGGGCCTTCCCGGCGTGGCCCCGCGGGGCCACCATCGCGGGGTGGGGGACGAGGCGCTCCAACCCGAGCCTGCCGCCGCTCCGCGCGCTGGGGAGGGGCTCGCCTCGTCGCTCGACCTCCTGCTCGCCGTCGAGCCCGACGCGCGCGGCCCGCGCCGCATCGCGGGCGCGCTCGCCGAGGCGGTGCGGAGCGCCGACTTCGCGGCGCTCGCCGTGCGCGGCGACGGCGATCGCCTCGAGGTGGTGGCCTGGTTCGGGATCGAGGGCGCGCCGCCGGAGTCGATCGCGGGCGGGCTCGCGGCCGAGGCGCTCGCCGCGGGCGACGTGCGCGTGGCGGTCGCGCCCGGCGCGCCGTTCCCGGCGGACGCGCGGGTGGGGGCGGCGGCGCCGCTCCGCGCCGGCCGGACCGCGGGCGTGCTGCTCCTGGGATCGCGCACCGCCGACGCGCTCGGCGACGACGCGCTCCTCCTGCTCCGCATCGCCGCCGACCGGGCGGCGCTGTTGCTCGAGTGCGAGCGGCTGGAGCGCGCCCGCGCCGACGCGGCGAGCGCGAACGACCGGGCGCAGCAGGAGGTCGAGGGCCGGCGCCGCGCCGTCGACTACATCCTCGGCATCGTCGGACACGACCTGCGCAACCCGCTCGGCGCGATCCACATGTCCGCCGCGCTGCTCCAGAAGAAGGGCGGCCTCGCGGGCTGGCAGGCGCGCACCGTGGAGCGCATGCGCTCCTCCGCCGGGCGCATGGGGCGCATCATCGCCGACCTCCTCAGCTACACGCGCACGCGCCTCGGCAGCGGGCTGCCGATCGCGGCGCGGCCGTCGGCCCTGGACGAGATCGTGGCGCGCGTCGTGGACGAGCTCTCCGCCGCGAACCCGGACCGCCCCATCGACGTGTCGCGCGAGGGCGACCTCTCGGGCGAGTGGGACCCCGACCGCCTCGAGCAGGTCGCCTCGAACCTCGTGTCGAACGCCGTGGACCACGGCGACCCCGGGGCGCCGGTGCGGGTCGAGCTCGCGGGCGAGGCCGACGCCGTCACGCTCACCGTGAGGAACCAGGGCCCGACCATGCCGCCGGAGGTGCTCGCCCATCTCTTCGAGCCGTTCTCGCGCGGCCCCGACGAGAAGAGCCGCAAGGCCTCCGGCCTCGGGCTCGGGCTGTACATCTCCCGCGAGATCGTGCGCGGGCACGGCGGCGAGATCCGCGCGCTCTCGGACGGCGAGACGGTCGTGACGGTGCGGCTGCCGCGGAAGTCGGGGCCGCGGGCGCCCTGATCGTCACGTCACGTCGCGGCGCGCCAGAGCTCCGCGACGCCGGGCGGGAGGCGCTCCTCGACGGCGCGTGACGCCTCGGGATCGAGGACGGCCTTCGCCGCCGCGAACACCGCGTGCACGTACGTCACGGCGATCCGCTGCGGGTGCAGGACGAGCCGCGAGACCTCGGCGAGGTACTCGTCGGCGGCGGTGGCGGGGATCACGTCGCCGCCGAGGACCAGCTCCGCGTCCGCGAGCTCGCGCGCGAGGTGCAGCGGCAGCTTCGCGAGGACCGCGCCGAGCGGCTCGCCGTCGAGCATCGAGCGCAGCGGCCCGAGCGTCGCGAGGACGACGCGGTGCGGGTCGTCCTCGGAGCCGAGCCGGGCGAGGAGCGCCTCCACGAGATCGCGCGGCGGCCGGACCGGGACCCAGTCGATGCGGCCGTCCAGCTCCTCGGGGCCGATGATGCCGGGCAGCGGGCCGCCGACGCCGCCGCTCACTCCATATCGATCGGGCATGGCCGCAAGTTGCGGCGGGACCGCCGGCGGCGCAGGGCCCCGACGGGTACGAGGGCGCGCGAGCTCAGCGGCGGCGCGACGCGGTCGCCTCGCGCGGCCTCGCCTCGTCCGGGAGCGCGGCGGCGATCGCTGCGCGCGTCGCCTCGCGGAGGGACTCGACGGTCGGGTGGTCCGCGGGCGAGACGGGATCGAGGACGCGGACCCGCGCGACCATCCCGTTCCTGATGGCGAGGCCGGTCTTGGGCAGCGCCTCGAACGTCCCCGAGACCGCGATCGGGATGACCGGGCACTTCGCCTCGTGCGCGAGCACGAACGCGCCGTCCTTGAAGCGCTGCAGGTGTCCGTCGCGCGAGCGCGTGCCCTCGGGGAAGAGGAGCACGGGCGAGCCACGGTCCAGGTGCCGGCGGCAGTGCGCGAGCATGCGTCGGACGGACTCCGGATCGCCGCGCCACACGCGCACGTAGTCGTTGAGCTGCATCACCCAGCCGACGATGGGCACCCGGAACAGCTCGCCCTTCGACACCCACTTGAACGGGCGGAAGAGGTCGTAGAGCACGAGGATGTCGAGGAGCGAGAGGTGGTTCGCGACGAGCACCGCGGGGCCGCGCCACGGGAGCTTGTCGCGGCCCTCCACGCGGATGCGCCACATCGGGTTCGCGACCACGTAGAGCGTGCCCCACGCGCAGCAGTAGAGGTGGAGGACGAGGCGGCGGCGATCGAACGGCAGCGTGACGAGGAAGATCGCGAGCGCCACGACGAAGAGCGGCGGCATCGTGACGACCGCGAAGAGCCAGTAGACGACCGAGAAGGCGGTGAGCACCGCGCGCATCCTCTCCGGTCGTCCGGGGGGCCGCAACAGCCGCCGGGGCGCGGGCCCGCCTCCCGCCGGCCGGCCTCGCCCGATCGCGGCGGCGGCCCTGCGCGCGGGCGCGCGGCGCCGCGGCCGATGGCGCGGCGCGCCGTCCGATTTCCGCCCGGGCGCCGTCGTCCGCCCTTGCGGGACGGCGCGCAATGGGCCAGAATCTGGCCCCTTTTTCGGACCGGTTGCGTCGA
>DASSQM010000390.1:0-3907 GCA_035702465.1 Anaeromyxobacter sp.
CCGCGGAGGCGCGCTCCGCCGCCGCCGCCGCACGGCGCGCCGCGCCCGCGCGGGCCGCCTCCCGGCGGTCCTCCTCCGCGAGCGCGCGCGAGAGCGCGAGGCGCGCCGTCGCCTCCTCGCGCGCGCGGACGACGAGCACGGCCTCGAGCGGATACGCCCTCACGCGATCGCAGCCTCGAGCCGCGCCAGCGTCGCGTCGAGCGGCTCCGCCTCGTCCGGCCGCTGCGCGAGGAACGCCTCGATCGCGGGGAGCCGGTCGAGCGCGGCGTCGGTGTCGGGATCCGATCCCCGGCGGTACGCGCCGACGGCGACGAGGTCGCGCTGGCGCTCGTGCGCCGCGACGAGCGCGCGGAGGCGGGCCGCCGCGGCGACGTGGCGCGGGGACGCGACCGCCGGCATCACGCGGGAGAGGCTCGCGAGCGGGTCCACCGCGGGGAACCGGCCGCGCTCCGCGATGCGGCGGTCGAGCACGACGTGGCCGTCCAGGAGCCCGCGCACCTCGTCCGCGATGGGCTCCTCCAGATCGCCGCCCGCGACGAGCACCGTGTAGATCGCCGTGACGCTCCCGCGCTCGCGCTGGCCGGCGCGCTCGACGAGCCGCGGGAGCGCGGCGAAGACGCTCGCCGGGTACCCCTGCCGCGCCGGCGGCTCCCCGGCCGCGAGCCCGACCTCGCGCAGCGCCCGCGCGTACCGGGTGAGCGAGTCGAGGAGGAACAGCACGCGACGGCCGCGCTCCGCGAACCACTCCGCGAGCGCCGTCGCGACGTGGGCGGCCTTGAGCCGCACGAGCGGCGGGGCGTCGCTCGTCGCGGCGACGACGACGCTGCGCGCGAGGCCCTCCTCCCCGAGCGCGTCCTCGACGAACTCCCGCACCTCGCGGCCGCGCTCCCCGACGAGGCACACGACGGACAGCTCCGCTCGGGCGTTCCGCGCGATCTGTCCGAGCAGCACCGACTTGCCCGCGCCGGAGCCCGCGAACAGGCCGAGGCGCTGGCCCTCGCCGACGGTGGCGAGGCCGTCGACGGCGCGGATGCCGAGCGGCAGGGGAGCGACGATGCGGCGGCGCGCGAGCGGCGGTGGCGCAGGGCGATCCACCGCCCAGTCGTGGAGCCCGGGCGGCAGCGGCCGGCCGTCGATGGGCCTCCCCAGGCCGTCGAGGATCCGTCCGAGGAGCGCGTCGCCGGCGCGGATCGCGAGGGGGGAGCCCCGCCCGTCGACTTCCGCGTCGAGGCCGATGCCGGCGGGATCGCCGAGCGGCATGAGGACGGCGCGGTCCTCGCGGAGCCCGACGACCTCCGCGTCGATCGGTTCGCGCCCGGGGGTCCGGATGGAGACGGCCTCGCCCAGCGTCAGCCCGGCGGCGGCGGCCTCCACGACCGGGCCCGTGACCCGGGTCACGCGGCCGCGCAGGCGGAGCGGCGCGGCGCGCGCGACGGCGTCGCGCAGGGGCGCGAGGTCGAGCGGCGCGGTCGTCACGGCGGGAGTGCCTCCGCGAGCGCACGGCCGAGGTGGTCGAGCTGGGCCTCGATCCCGCCGTCGAGCGAGCCGGCCTCGGTGTCGACCACGACGGCCCCGCGCGCGAGCGCCGGGTCCTCGCGGAGCTCGAGCCGCGCGCGGACGAGGATCGCGGCGAGCGGCGCCTCGGCGGCGCGGATCGCCGGTGCGTCGTCGGGGTGCACGCGCAACAGCACGGCGCGGCGCTCGCGCGCCTCCGCGAGGACGTGCGCAGCGAGGTCGGCGATCGCGTCGCCGCCGGATGCGAGCGCGCGGCCGAGCACCTTGCGCGCCACGGCGAGCGCGAGCGCCACCACCTCCCGCTGCGCGGACGCGAGGAGCCGGTCGCGCTCGGCGCCGGCGCGTGCGAGCTGTGCCGCGGCGGCGGCGAGCCCGTCCCGCCTCCCCTCCTCGAGCGCCCGGGCGCGGATGGCGTCGCGTGCCGCCTCCGCCTCGGCCCGCACCCGGCGCGCCTCGTCCTCGGCGGCGGCGAGCATCTCGCGGACCCTGCGGTCCGCGTCGTGGACCGCGGCGGGGACGCGCCGCTCCGGCAACGGCGCGGCGCCCTTGAGGATCCGGGTCGGCGGCGGCATCACGCACGGCGGAGGTGCAGCGCGCGTGCCCGTCCACGCCGGCGCGAGAAAAGGAAGGGCCCGCGACCTCGGAGGCCGCGGGCCCTCGAACCCCCGCCACGCAAGGCCTACGCCGCGTCGCGCTCGACGGGCGTCAGGTAGCGGTACAGGAACTGCTTCGTCTTGAGCTCGACCTGGCGCACGCGCTCCCGCGAGACGCCCCAGCGCTTGCCGATCTCCTCGAGCGTGCGCGGCTGGTCCTGCTCGAGGCGGTTGTGGACGATGTCCCAGCCCAGCTCGCCGATGCGCTTGCGGACCTTGCCGAGCGCGTCGCGGACCTCGCGGTCGCCCTCGGACGAGAGGTAGGTGTCCTCCGGGCCCGGCCCGTCGTCCTCGATGCGGTCGAGGTGCGTGGCGTCCCCCTCCTCGTCGATCGCGCTGTCGAGCGAGAGGTCGGGCTGCGCGACGGTGCCGCTCTGCGGCCGCACCGTCGAGCGGGCCTCCTTGAGGTACTTCCCGACGTAGGCGCGGATCCACCACACCGCGTACGTGGAGAAGCGCGTGCCGGCGTGCGGATCGAACTTCTCCACCGCCCGCATGAGCCCGACGTTTCCTTCCTGGATCAGATCGTCAAGTCGCACGGTCCCACGACGCTGCTTGCGGGCGATGGCGACGACGAACGCGAGATTGTGGCGGACGAGCTTCTGCTTCGCCTTCACTTCGCCCTTGCGGGCGCGGAGCGCGAGAGCGTGCTCCTCCTCGCGGCTCAGGGGCGGATAGTCCCTGACGGCCTTGAGGTAGGGGGCCAGCTCCTCGAACTCCTTGCTGCTCCTCTGGGTGGTCGCCGTCCTCATGAAGCGTCGCCTCTCTGCTTGGCCTGCGTCAAAGTAGAGTGCGTCAAGGTGTCTCGTCAGGTTACGTAACGTCAGCTTAGAATTATGGACTCATCGAGTCAAGCTTTGCCTTGATGCCCTATTCCACGCTGCTTCTTGGGCTAGGGTCACGGACTGCACACCACGGGGAGCCAGGGAATGACTCCCAATATGAACATGATGTGCGTAGGCGCATTCCGTCCCCGTACAGGCGCCCGTTCGCCTGTCCCCTAACCGCCTGACCTTGCTCTGGATCAAGCATCGGCTGGCCTCCAACTGGGAGCGCAGACGGGTGTCCCGGCATCGGTCTCAAACGGCCGCTTACCGGGACCGGACCAATTTCGGGAGGGTCGCGGAAAAGAGAAGGGCCCGGCCCCAAGAAGGACCGGGCCCTGGGCCATTCCGGTTGGGCCTCCCTATTCCTCGGCGGCGACGGCCAGCGCCTCCTCCGCCTGCTCGACCGCGTCCACCGGCGTCTCGACCTCGATGTCGAGGTGCTTGTACTGAGGCAGCCCGGTGCCGGCGGGGATGAGCCGGCCCATGATCACGTTCTCCTTCAGGCCTCGCAGGTGGTCGACCTTGCCGCTGATGGCGGCCTCGGTGAGGACCTTCGTCGTTTCCTGGAACGACGACGCGGAGATGAACGACTCCGTGGAGAGCGACGCCTTGGTGATGCCGAGCAGGAGCGGCTCGCCCTGCGCCGGGCGCCCGCCCGCCTGGATCACCTTCTCGTTCTCCTCCTCGAACACGAACTTCTCGACCTGCTCGTCGGCGAGGAACGTGGTGTCGCCCACGTCGACGATGCGCACGCGCCGCAGCATCTGGCGCACGATCGTCTCGATGTGCTTGTCGTTGATCTTCACGCCCTGGAGCCGGTAGACCTCCTGGACCTCGTCCACGAGCCAGCGGGCGAGCTCCTTCTCGCCGAGCACCTTCAGGATGTCGTGCGGGTTCGCCGCGCCGTCCATG
>DASSQM010000391.1:0-5277 GCA_035702465.1 Anaeromyxobacter sp.
CTCTCGGATCCCGCGGTCGCGTCCTCCGGCGAGCGCTTCCGCAAGGTCTCGAAGGAGCGCGCCTCGGCGGAGGCGACCGTGAACGCGCTCCGCGCCTACCGCAAGCTCCTCCAGGACGTCGCGGACAACGAGGCGCTGCTCGCGGACAAGGAGCCCGAGCTGCGGGAGATGGCGAAGGAGGAGCTCGCGCAGCTGCGGCCGCGCCTGGAGCCGGCGGAGGAGCAGCTCAAGCTCCTGCTCGTCCCGAAGGATCCGAACGACGAGAAGGACGTCATCCTCGAGATCCGCGCCGGCGCCGGCGGCGACGAGGCCGGCCTCTTCGCGGCGGAGGTCCTCCGCCTCTACCTGCGCTACGCCGAACGCCACCGCTGGAAGGCGGAGATCGCGGACAGCTCCCCGGGCGCCCTCGGCGGCATCAAGGAGGCGGTGGTCAACATCTCCGGCGACGCCGTGTACTCGCGGCTCAAGTACGAGTCCGGCGTGCACCGCGTGCAGCGCGTGCCGGCGACCGAGGCGCAGGGCCGCATCCACACCTCGACCGTGACCGTCGCGGTGATGCCCGAGGCCGAGGACATCGACATCCAGGTGAACCCCGCCGACCTCGAGATGGACGTCTTCCGCTCGACCGGCTCCGGCGGTCAGAGCGTGAACACGACGGACTCCGCCGTGCGCCTCACCCACAAGCCCACCGGCGTCGTGGTGAAGTGCCAGCAGGAGAAGAGCCAGCTCAAGAACCGCAACATGGCGATGCGCATGCTGCGCGCGAAGCTCTACGAGATGGAGCTCGAGAAGCAGCGCAGCGCGCGCGACGCCGCGCGGAAGAGCCAGGTCGGCACCGGCGACCGCTCCGAGAAGATCCGCACCTACAACGTCCCGCAGGACCGGCTCACCGACCACCGCATCAACTACACCCGCCACAACCTGCCCGCGGTGATGGACGGCGACGTGGACGACGTGCTCGAGGCGTGCCGCACGTTCTTCGCCGCGCAGGCGCTCCGCGAGGCGTCGAAGCCGGAGGAGAAGACGGGCGAGAAGCGGGCGTGAGCGTGCCCGAATCCTGGACGACGCTGAAGCTCATCGCCTGGACGCAGGACTTCTTCGCGCGGAACGGCGTCGACGCCCCGCGCCTCACCGCGGAGCTCCTGCTCGGCCACGCGCTCTCGTGCGACCGCGTCCGCCTCTACCTCGACTTCGACAAGCCGCTCGGCGAGCCGGAGCTGGCGCGGTTCCGCGAGCTCGTCCGGCGTCGCGCCGACGGCGAGCCCACCGCGTACCTCCTCGGGCGGAAGGAGTTCTACGGGCGGCCGTTCCGCGTCGACGCGCGCGTGCTCGTGCCGCGCCCCGAGACGGAGCTCGTCCTCGAGGCGGCGCTCGCGGCGCTGCCCGAGGGCGGGCGCGCGCTCGATCTCTGCACCGGATGCGGCTGCATCGGCATCTCGCTCGCGCTCGAGCGGCCGACCGCGCGGGTCGTCGCGACCGACGCCTCCGCCGACGCGCTCGCCGTCGCCCGCGAGAACGCGGAGGCCCTCGGCGCCGTGGTCGATCTGGCGCAGGGAGACCTGTGGGCGGCGGTCCACAACGGCGGCGGCTTCGACGTCGTCGTCGCCAACCCCCCGTACGTCCCGGCGAAGGAGCTCGCCGGCCTCCCCCGCGAGGTGCGGCGCGAGCCGTGCATCGCGCTCGACGGAGGCGAGGACGGGCTCGCCGTCCTCCGCCGCATCGTGGCCGGGGCGCCCGCCCGGCTTCGATCCGGGGGCGCGCTGTGCGTGGAGATGCACGAGAGCCATGCGGAGGTGCTGCCGGGGCTCTGCCTCGCGGCGGGCTTCGATCGGGCGGAGGCGCGGACGGACCTCGCGGGGCTGCCGCGCTTCACGGTCGCGTTCGTGGCGGGGGAGCGGCCCCCGGCGTAGAATCCGCCGGCTTTTCCATGGACAAGATCGTCATCGAAGGTGGCGTGCCGCTGCGGGGCACGGTCGAGGTCTCCGGCGCGAAGAACGCGGCGCTCCCCATCATCGCCGCCTCGCTGCTCGCCGAGGGCGATCACGTGGTGCGGAACGTGCCCGACCTCGCCGACGTGCGCACGCTCGGCAAGCTCCTCGCGCACATGGGCTGCGCCGTCGAGCGGGTTGCGGGCGCGCGCCGCGCCGTGGCGATCCGTGTCCCCTCCGAGGTGAAGCCGGAGGCGCAGTACGAGCTCGTGAAGACGATGCGGGCGTCGGTGCTCGTGCTCGGTCCGCTCGTGGCGCGCCGGGGGAGGGCCCGCGTCTCGCTGCCGGGCGGCTGCGCCATCGGCGCGCGCCCCATCGATCAGCACCTGAAGGGGCTCGCGGCGCTCGGCGCCGACATCCGGCTCGAGCACGGCTACGTCGAGGCGTCCGCGCCGCGCGGCCGGCTCGAGGGCGCCATCTTCACGTTCGACGGCCAGACGGTGACCGGGACCGAGAACGTCATGATGGCCGCCGCGCTCGCGAAGGGGCGCACCGTGCTCCGCAACTGCGCGCGCGAGCCGGAGGTGGTGGACCTCGCCGCGGCGCTCGTGAAGATGGGCGCGCGCATCGAGGGGGCGGGCACGGACGAGATCCGCATCCGCGGCGTCGAGGGGCTGCGCCCGCTCGACCACGCCGTCATCCCCGACCGCATCGAGGCGGGGACGTTCCTCGTCGCGGGCGCGCTGCCGGGCGGCGACATCACCGTGCGCGGGTGCGTGCACGCGCACCTCGAGGCGCTCGTCGAGAAGCTCCGCGCGGTCGGCGCCGAGGTGATCGACGTCCCCGCCGGCGTGCGCGTCGTCGGCGACGGCCGCCCGCGCCCCGTGGACGTGAAGACCGCGCCGCACCCGGGCTTCCCGACGGACATGCAGGCGCAGCTCATGGCCATGCTCTGCCTCGCCGACGGCTCCTCCCGCATCACCGAGACCGTGTTCGAGAACCGCTTCATGCACGTGCAGGAGCTGCAGCGGCTCGGCGCGAACATCACGGTCGAGGGGAAGGTGGCGGTGGTCCGCGGCGTCCCCAAGCTCTCCGGCGCACCGGTGATGGCGTCCGACCTTCGCGCGTCCGCCGCGCTCGTCCTCGCCGGCCTCGCGGCGCAGGGGACGACCGAGGTCCTCCGCGTGTACCACCTCGACCGCGGGTACGAGCGGATCGAGGAGAAGCTCGCCCCGCTGGGAGCGCGC
Organism: Anaeromyxobacter sp.; assembly: GCA_035702465.1. GTDB lineage: Bacteria > Myxococcota > Myxococcia > Myxococcales > Anaeromyxobacteraceae > Anaeromyxobacter. Next base: position 3,176 of record DASSQM010000391.1, read on the forward strand.
GTGCGGCGCGCGAAGGCGTGATGCCTCGCACGACGAACGAGACCATCACGGTCGCGGTCCCGAAGGGGCGGCTCCTGGAGGAGGCGTCCGCGCTGTTCGAGCGCGCCCTCGGCGTCTCGCCGAAGCGGCTGCTCGAGGGCACGCGCAAGCTCGCAGCCGAGGCGCCGGAGGTGGGCCTCCGCTTCATCTCCATCCGCGCGGCCGACGTGGCGAGCTACGTCGAGCACGGCGCGGCGGCGGTGGGCATCGTCGGCCTCGACGTGCTGCGCGAGGAGCCGCGGGACCTGTACGAGCCCCTCGACCTCGGCATCGGCAAGTGCCGCGTCATCGTGGCGCGGCCCAGGAGCTCCCGCCCCCTCCCCCGCGGCGTGGCGCCGCGGGTGGCCACGAAGTACGTCTCGCTCGCCGCGCAGCACTTCGCGCGGAAGGGCATCCCCGCGGAGATCATCCCCCTGCACGGCTCCATCGAGGTCGCGCCCTCGCTCGCCCTGGCCGACGCCATCGTGGACATCACGGAGACGGGCGCGACGCTGGAAGCGAACGGGCTCGTCGTCGAGGAGGAGGTCCTCGACGTGTCCGCGCGCCTGATCGTGAACCGCGTCGCGCTGAAGCTCCATCCGGAGCGGCTCCGCCGGCTGATCGCGGCGCTGCGCGAGGCGGTCGCGGACGCCACCCGTGCTCATGGTCGTTGAAAGCGGGAACCGCTTCTGCCTACTATTTCCGAAGGGTACACCCCCAGCGGTGCACGCTTGATCCCCCGAGCCGCCTGAACGCCGAGCTCCACGGTCCCCAAGGAGGACCCGCAACCGTCATGGATTGCCCGCGCTGCAACGTCGAGTTGTCGGAGATCAGCCGCGACGAAGGAACGCTCCAGCGGTGCGCCGACTGCGGCGGGCTGTGGGTCGATGGCACGGATCTCAACAAGATCCTGCTCCACGCGAACCTGCCCGCGCTCTCCGCGCTCGGGGGCTTCGTGAACGTGGACGAGATCACCGGGATGTGCCCCGCCTGCAACGTCGACATGGTCGTCGTCGAGGGCGGCGAGAAGCGGTCCGTGAGCTACGACACGTGCGAGTCGTGCGGCGGCATCTGGGTGGACTCCGAGGAGGACGAGCCGCCGGCGGAGATCGACTGGAACACCGCCGAGAAGCAGATCGTGCGGTTCTTCAAGCGGTTCGCCAAGAAGAAGTAGACGCGCCTCGCGCGTCGCGCGGAGACCGAAGAGGCGGCGCCGCGGAACCCCGCAGCGCCGCCTTCGTCGTTCCCGGCCTCGGGACTAGAGCAGCGCGAGGATGTTGTTCAGCAGGTTCACGATCGCGTTCAGGTTCGGCCCGGTGGTGCCCGCGCCGTTCAGGAGGTTCGTCACCGCGCAGAGCAGGTTGCCGAGGAGGTTGCCCGGGGCCTGCTGCGCCGTGATCGTGAGGTGCACCTGGTTCAGGTCGATCACCAGGCCGAGCAGGTCGAGGTGGAGCGGCCCGAGCGTCAGGTCGAGGATGCTGCAGGTGCCGGTCGGCGGATCCGTCACCGGCAACGTCAGCGGCAAGCCCGGGTTGGCCGGGTTCGCGGTGTCCTTCAGGGCGCCGATCGCGACGAGCTGGCCGTTCTGGTTCGCGAACTTCTGCACCTCGAAGACCGCGGTCGCCGGGAGCGACTGCGTGACCCCGTTCAAGGTGAACGACCCCGTGATCGGGGCGGTGGCGGTTCCGGTTCCGCCGGCGTTTCCCCTGCCCTGCGCCATCGCGAGCCGCGGCGCGAGCGCGACGATGGTCAACACTCCTAGTAAAGCCGCGACGCGCGCGCGCCGCAACGCGTGATGGTTCGACATTGTGTTCCCCCCTTTTGATTCGGTCCCTCTTGATTCGGGAATCTACGCACCCCGAAAAGGCTGGCCCGCCCGCACGCGCGCGAGCCCCCGGGACGCTCGGCAGGTCGTAGGACACGCGCGTGCGGCGCGGCCGCACCGAGCGCGGGCGCCCGCACTGGGCGTGCAGACGCTGAACTCCTCACCACATCCGGTCGTCGCGCCAAGGGTGCGCCGTGTTCGAGTAGCCGCGGATCTCCCAGTAGCCGCGGCGGTCGTGCGTGAGGAGCTCGATCCGGCT
>DASSQM010000392.1:0-2422 GCA_035702465.1 Anaeromyxobacter sp.
CCTTCGCGTAGGCGACGCGGAACCCCGCCCGCTCGAGGTTCCGCTGCGAGGCACCACCGGGCGTGACGGCGGATGCGGCGACGTCGCAGCCGCGCCGAGCCGCCCAGGCGAGCCGCGCGTGCAGGAGCGCGAGCTGCAGCCCGCGCCCGCGCGATCCCGGGACGACGCCCGCGCCCGACAGCGAAGCGACGCCGTCGTGCTCCGAGGCGACCGCCACCGCGACCAGCGCGCCGCCGTCGAACGCGGCGAAGCAGGCGCTGCCGCGCGCGCGGGGAACGGCGAGCAGGTCCTCGAGCTCGTCGGGCGACGGCGGGCGGCCGAGGTGCGCGAGCCCGAACGCCTCCGCGAACGCGCGCTCCTCCCCCGGCGCGAGCTCGCGCACGGCGACCGCCGCAGCGCCCGCCGGCGCGTACGGCGCGGCCGCGCGCGCGAGCACGAGGAGGACCCGCTCGACGTGATACCCGCGGCGCCCGAGAGCGGCCGCCAGCGAGGGGTGGGCGTGTACGCACAGCTCGACCCGCACGTCCCCGCCGAGCGCGCCGAGGTGCGCTTCCACGCGATCGAGGTCCTCCTCCGAGACCGGCCCGCGCAGGCCGAGCCCGAACGCGGCGGAGGATGCCGAGCGCGGGCCCTTCGAGACGGCGAGCCCTCCGGAGACCGCGAGCGCTCCCGCGCGGAACGGCGCTCCCGTGCGGGCGAGCTGCTCCGCCTCCGCGCGCTCGATCCGCGGGGCGAGCGCCGCGGGATCGGGTGCGGCCGGCGCGCCTGCGAGCCTCCGGACGGCCATGGCGGCCATTCCACACCGAAACGGCGGCACGCTCCAAGCGCGCACGGCGGGTTCCTACCCTCGGCGGGCGTCCCGCGAGGACTCCGCTTCGTCGTACCGATCGTGAAGATGCGGAGGCACCTCGTCGAGTCCGTGGGTGAAGGCGCGACGCGCGGCGGGATGCCCGGCCGCCGCCCGGCCGGGCAAGCGGGCGCCCGGCGACGCCGCGGCCACGGCGAGCGCCTACCTTTCCGACGCGATGACCTGCCCGCTCCTCCGCCGCTCGCAGCCCGCCGCATGCCGCGCCGTCGCCGACGGCCCGGCCCCGTTATCGAGAGCGATTCTCGATTCGTACTGCCGCGGCTCGCACGGCGATTGTCCGGCGTATCGTTATGTGCGAGCCGCGGGCCATTGCGTGCATCCCGCGGATTTCAGGGCGTGGGTGATCCTCGACCTCGTTCCCGGCCGGATGGATCCGCGTCACGAGCCCGCGGCCACTCCCGCGGACGCACCGTAAAGACGCAGTAAAGTTTCGGGACCCAAAGGGAACCCCAAAAGAGCGACGACCGCCGGCCCCCTATCCGAGTGACCGCTTGCATGCCGGCCCTGTAATATGGGGCGCGGTTGCACACAGCTGTGCGGCAAGGGGGTAGGCCATGATGCGCGCGAACGTTCGCGTACCCGCTCCTCGCGGCGCGGCCGCTCATTGCGACGCGGGCGGTGTCCTGCGGTGCGATCGCCAGGCGGAGGAGATGCTGAAGGTGTTCTTCGGCGACGCCAGCGACGGCGCACCGGTCCCGGCCGAGCTGCGCGGTCTCGCGGAGGGGGCGCAGATCGGAACGCCCGGCATCCGTCGCACGCTCGTCATCGAGGGCCTCGGCGAGCGGCTCCGCATCGAGGTCACCGCGGTGGGCAAGGGCAAGACGCAGTTCCACCTCTGGCGCGAGCCGTTGCCGGAGGCGATGAAGATCGGCGCGGATGCGCCCGTCGCGGCGGCGCAGCCCGCCGACGGGCTCACGCAGCGCGAGCGCGAGGTGGCGCTGCTCGTGGCGGATGGCCTCCGCTCGCGGGAGGTCGCGGAGCGCCTCGGGATTGCATCACAGACCGTGAAGAGCCACCTGAAGACCATCTTCGACAAGCTCGGCGTGCGGAACCGCGTCGAGCTCGCGAGACGGCTCGTCCAGCACTGAGCTCCGTCCGACCGCCCGCGCCACCCGGCCGGCCCCTCGCCAGGCTCGGAGAGGGCTTGCGGCCGCGCCATCCTTGGCGCTAGCGTCCCGCTCCCGCATGGTCACCCTCGACGACGTCCGCGCCGCGCTCGGCCGGATCCGCGATCGCGTCTACCTCTCGCCGTGCGCGCGCAGCGAGACGTTCTCGAAGCTCACCGGTACGCAGGCGTATCTCAAGCTCGAGAACCTGCAGATGACCGGCGCGTACAAGGAGCGCGGAGCGCTGAACAAGCTCCTGCTCCTCCCCGCCGCCGACCGCGAGCGCGGCCTCATCACGGCGAGCGCCGGCAATCACGCGCAGGCGGTCGCGTACCACGCCGGGCGCCTCGGCGTCGCCGCGACCATCGTCATGCCCGAGGCGACGCCGATCATGAAGGTCGCGAACACCCGCTCGCACGGCGCGCGCGTGGTGCTCCACGGCGCGAAC